>JABDEQ010000006.1:0-2535 GCA_013286985.1 Bacteroidota bacterium
TAGAACATGAACAATTTTTAAATACCCCTCCTCAAAACGATAAAGAAAAATTAAAACAGTACCTGATCGAATCAGGTATAGCTACCTTTTATAATCACATCGACCTGATAGTGGATGCCTTGTTAGAAAGAATCGCTCAAATTGATAATCGTGGTGATTGGCAAACGTTAAATATGATGGATAAGATTGCAGATCTTTTTATAACAGGTCTTGAAAGTATGACTGTTGATCATGAATTCTTGCGTCTAGGGGCTCAAGAGGCTCGTAATTATTATGATTTTCATATTACTGTTAGTCAGAAGCGTGCATTGAAACAAAATATTATTTATCAGTTCGATTATTTCAAAAAGCGTGTGACAGATAATAATCCAGTGTTTTATTTTGGAGAATCCTATGGTGAGCGCGAACGAAATCTTGGAGCGATACCACCCGAGTCTAAGAATTATATAGATTTAGGATTAAAAAGTGAAACGGAACTAATCAATTTAGCTATTGTTAAATTAAAAATGGAGGATGACTTTGTTAGTTTTAAACTAAATAAGTTAATTGTTATGATGTATGATTATGATCTCATCACTAAAGATGATTATAATTTGTATGTGTACGGAACAATAGACCAAAACAAAATAGATCTCACCAAAATAGGACTTAGCGTCAGCCTTATTTCCAGATTAGAAGCTGATGGTATTTAGACGATTAACCCTACCAATCAAATTGGTCAACTCCTTGCCATTCAATCCTCTTGCATTTAATATATATAAATTATCAATTGGTAAATTCATTCCCTCAAGGATAACAGAATTAGCGATAATGAATTTGATTTCAGGCAGATCGCGAAATTTGCTTTCTAAATATTCCTTAATCAAATCGGGAAGTTTTCCATGCAAATAGATAATGCCATGCGTGATATAATCAACCGCATAAAATTTTTCATGTACTTCCTGTTTCAATATTCGTATCAATTCTGACATGCCGGGCGTGATTTCAGAAACCCGCACATACTTAGAAAGTTCTTTGGCCAATTGTTCAATTTTAACAGGGCGATAATTATACAAGAAATTTTTATTTAAAGCACTTTTTATGATATAGGAGAACAAATTATCTTCTGTTCTTCGAAAATAATGGGCATTCACAAAGCGGTTGTATTTATAGACACTTTTATTAAGTCGATACTCGTATATCTCCGGTTCTTTAATATTAAATGGGATTTTATGCTCAGTGATAACCTGGTCTTCAACTATCTTCAGGCTTTTAACATCATCAATCAGAGGGGATAAATAAACAACCTTTTGTTCCGGCTGAAGCAATCTATTTTTTGCCAAAAGCCTCGATAGTAAAATGCTTCTAGAGTCATCTTTCAGGAGGTTGTGTGCCTCATCAATGAAAAGCAAATCAAAATGAATTTGTGATTTGCTTAATAGTCGCAATGCTCGCTCTTGTGTAAAAATGGCGATAAATGAATTCTCACCTTGATACATTTCATCATGGATGAGTATCTTTTTATTTAATTTAGCATTCCTGACCATTCGATAAGTCTGCATCAATAATGATTTGGTCGGTACAATTACACCTATCTTCATGCCAGGTTGATCATATTTTTGAATACAATCGATAATCACCGCGCTTTTTCCAAATGACGTAGGGGCAATGTATGTCATTTCACTACCTTGATCTGCTAAAAGGTCTTTCTTCCCACGATACTGGTGGTATGTTTCAATATAGGTTTCATTTCGATATCGTTCAACTTCAATACCCAAAAAGCAGTCATTAATACTGTTTTGCTCTGTCAAACCATTGTCTAATATGGCTTTTACAATAGGATAAAATCCAAAATTAGCAGAAAAATCATATAAGGGTGTATAATCTTGGTAACGAACACCATACTTCAAAATAATATAGTAAGAGAATTCAGCGTAACTTGTTAATCTATTGTCGGCTTTATAATGTTTAAGAAATATAATTGCACAAGTCAGAATATACGTTTTTTCTTTGTCATCCAGTTCCTGATCCACAGTTACCTTCTCAATTATATTTTTAAAAACCGAAATTTTATTAATTAAGGTTAATGCCTGCTTTTCGGTTCTGTTCATAATAACGAGTTAAGGCAGGTTTAAATAATCCCAGAAAAGTTGCAATGATTTCTTTGTTACGCACAAAATTTTAATCCTTTTGTAATTCAGTTTAACAATAAGCGTATTTATGGCCGTTTCCAAAGCGTTTTGGTCAGCTGCTGCCCAAGTTCCGTCTAAAAAAATAGTGGACCCTGGAATAATGTTAAAGTTATCAATGCTTTCATAGCTTAACTGGTCGTATCTATCGGAAAAATTCTTGATATTAACTCTAACGTTAGGACTAGCACCTACGTCTATTTGGCTGGCATGATTATAAGCATTACGCCACGGATTATTTGTACCACCTCCTGAAAGTTTGTCCTTTAAATCTTCGTATGCTTCCTTAATTTTTCCAGGGTGATTAATACCAGTTGTGGTAATACTACCAGATTTACTTTCAAGAATCCATTCTTCTCCATTAAAA
>JABDEQ010000006.1:2545-52423 GCA_013286985.1 Bacteroidota bacterium
AGATAATACCCGTCAAACCCTTTTTTTATTGAACCTTCTTCCAAATTTAAATACAAAAAACTGTGGCTCAAAACCAGTTTCGTTTAAATACAAATGAATAAAGAATTCCGCAATAGCCCCAACTTCAATGTTCGATCCTTTTTTGGGAGTCAAAAACGAAATGAGCCTGGTTTTTACAAGAGATAAATTACTACCAGAGTTACCTTCGCAAATTTTAACAAATTTGGCATCTATACAGGATTTCAAATTTGCATCGATTTGATCTATATCTATAATAAAAAGTTCGTTACCATTAGTTAAAGTTCGAATAGAAACTTTAAATGATTGAGAGACCGTGACTGACATTAATCTAGGTTAGGTTTAATTAGATTTTTACCTAAAGGTATAAAATTATTATAATAACTATCTAATTGTCAATAATATCCCACTTTTAGCGGTTATAAGACTTAAACCTGACATAATTAGGAACAATTTAAAAGAATAGCCCTGTGTCTGTTGCAACACAAGGCTATTCTTTTATAGTGTAGGGCTTAAGTTCGGTTATTAGCCGATCCTGACAATCTGCGGCTTCTATTTCGGCTTCGTCCCGTGTTCCAAAAACAAGGTTGTTACCATCTTGGTCGGTTACGATAATGGTGTATTCGGGGCCTCGATGTTTTGCAATGATTAGGTGATTCCTGTTTTTATGATTTTTGATAGATATAGGTACGTTTACCTGATTATTCCGCAAAGGTTTGACGATTCTTGCTACCAAATATCCATTTATCAATGTACTTAAATCGCCAGTAAATCAAGCGCCGTTAATTTTGTCAAATGCAAAAACTTTGAAAATGTGTGAGAAATGTGTGAGAAAGAAAAAACCCAACTCGCCAGAGTTGGGTTAAATCATTGATTTTCAGGCTCCTGAGGCTGGGCTCGAACCAGCGACCCTCTGATTAACAGTCAG
Source organism: Bacteroidota bacterium (assembly GCA_013286985.1). The sequence continues at coordinate 3,492 of JABDEQ010000006.1, forward strand.
ATGCTCTAACCGGCTGAGCTACTCAGGAATCATTTTCCGGTTTGGAGTGTGCAAAAGTATAACTTCTGAGCAAATTTCACAACCCAAAGTGAAAAAAAATGTAATTTTTTTTGATGACCCCAATTTGCATCCCGCAAACACAAAAACTATCCACTGATTAACAGGGAGATATACTGCGAAAATATTTGCGCATCCTTCAAAATAAATTTATCTATTTTTTTCAAAAGTGTATTTTACGGGGTAATTTCGCAATATTTGCGGTAAAAAATATTAGACAATCCGGAATGAGTTTATTAGTTATTGGTACTGTTGCGTTCGACGCTATTGAAACACCCTTTGGTAAAACAGATAAAATTGTTGGTGGTGCAGCCACCTATGCGAGCCTGGCAGCAGCTTATTTTTATGATAAAGTGAAAATTGTAGCCGTTGTGGGCGACGATTTTCCGCAAAGCGAGATCAAAGATTTTAATAATCATCATATAGATACCGAAGGATTGCAGGTAAAAGCCGGCGAAAAATCATTCTTCTGGGCCGGCAAATATCACAACGATATGAACAGCCGCGATACACTAATTACCGAGCTGAATGTACTGGCTGATTTTGATCCTATCATCCCTCAATCATATCAGGATTGCGAATACTTGATGCTGGGTAACCTAACCCCGCAGGTGCAGCAAACGGTTATTAAGCTTTTAACCAATCGCCCAAAACTGATTGTAATGGATACCATGAATTTCTGGATGGATATTGCGTTGAACGATTTGCTGGAAACCATTAAAATGGTGGATGTATTAACCATTAACGATGCCGAGGCTCGCCAATTGTCAGGCGAATATTCGCTTGTGAAAGCTGCCCGTAAAATTTTAACCATGGGCCCTAAATACCTTATTATTAAAAAAGGTGAGCACGGTGCATTGTTATTTCATGAGGATAAAGTATTCTCGGCTCCGGCATTGCCATTGGCTGATGTATTTGACCCAACCGGTGCGGGCGATACCTTTGCAGGTGGTTTTATAGGCTACATGGCCAAAGTGGGTACAGTGAATTTCAATAACATGAAAAACGCTATCATTTTCGGCTCGGCGCTGGCTTCGTTCTGTGTAGAAAAATTCGGAACCGAAAAAATCAGAAACCTGAGCAAAGAAGAAATTACAGCAAGGGTTGATGAATTTGTAACCCTGTCGAAATTTGAAATATAACGCCCCACCTAAATCCTCCCCGGAAGGGAGGACTTAAAAAAATAAACGTGGGCGAAGCTAAAGTCTCCCCTTCCGGGGGAGATTTAGAGGGGGCCCAGCTTCCCAATCGGCTCAAAATGTTCAAAAACCCATTCGTCGTGGGGGGCATCCGCTAATTCTGCTGTAAGGTCCTGCCCGGCCCAGTGTTCGTAATGTTTGCCATTGCGCCATAGCCTGCTGCGCGATACATCATAAATTAACCCTTTATAAGCTATCCATATTTCGGGCTTGTCCTGACCGTTGCGCAGGGCCAATTGTGATTTGGTATAAACAGGCAGTTCGTTCATCCGGCTAAAATAATAAAACAAGCCTGTAATAACGGCTCCCGTGTTGTAAAACGCAAAGCGGCCCGGGTTTGACTGCCCGGACCGCTTTTATATATGGATATTCGGATTGCTTGACTAAAATCTTTCCCCGCGCTAAAATGCAGCAGGGGAAAGATCTCTGATTTATATGCTGATTTTAATTTTCTGCATAAACGGGTTTGGTAATACCGTTGTCGTACGCTTTCAGGCTCTTTTTTAGCAGCTTGCGGGCAACGTGTATACGGGTTTTTACTGTGCCGATAGGTATTTCTAAATGATCGGCAATTTCATGGTATTTGTGGCCTTCAAAATACATGGTGAAGGGTATGTAGTAATCGGCAGGGAGCCTGTCTAAGGCTTTCTTCAAATCGTCCATAACAAACTTGGCTTCGCCCTGATTTTTGGTTGAACTGAATACCAGGTTTGGAGAAGATATCTCGTCAGACTTGGTAACAAAGGTGTTCATTTTAATAAATCGGCGATAGTTGTTAATGAAAGTATTTTTCATGATAGTGTATAACCACCCCTTTAAATTTGTTCCTTCTTTGAACTTGTTGTAGTAAGTTATGGCCTTCAACATTGTATCCTGGACAAGGTCGTTAGCATCATCTGCGTCGTGGGTAAAGTGCAAGGCGTAAGACCTTAATGAGGTTGCCTGACGTAGTACTAGGGTGTTAAACTCAATCTTTGTCATACTGTTAAAGTTTTGTATCAGCAGTAAGGCAAACATAATACCACTAAAAAAAGTACAGGCCTTTTATGGTGTATGGTTTAATGTAGAGTTTAGGTAGAAAAATGGATGGTGTATTCTTTACACCATTGTTTATTAACTAATTGATTATTAATTAATTATGTATTTAATCAAAAACGCTAAAATGAAGTTTTTAACTATTGGATTCTGCTGTCTTTAGTAATTTTTTGTAGTTAAAATATAATTAATTAACTAATAATATTTACTTCGCGCTGTAGGGTAACGCCAAATTTAGTGTACACACTGTCTATGATTTGCGACGAAAAACTGTACACTTCTTCGCCCGTTGCGCCTCCGTGGTTTACCAATACCAATGCCTGATTTTTCCAGGTGCCGGTATTTCCAACTACTTTTCCCTTCCAGCCGCATTGTTCAATCAGCCAGCCTGCCGCCAGTTTTACCTGTCCATTGCCCGCGGGATAATTCACCACTTCCGGGTGCTTGGTGTATACGGTATTGAATTCAACGGCGCCGATGACAGGGTTTTTAAAGAAACTCCCGGCGTTACCAATGGTAGAGGGATCGGGCAGTTTAGATACGCGGATATGCGATACTACCTGTGATACATCCTTAAGTGTAGGGTTGGTAATGCCTCTGGCTGTTAGCTCCTGCTCAATGGCTCCGTATTTTAAATTGAAGTTAGGTATCCGCGATAAAAGGAACTTGACCGATACGATAATGTATTGCCCTTTCAGCTCGTCTTTAAATATGCTCTCGCGATAATCGAATTTGCAATCGGCTTTGGTAAATGTTTTGAATTGGCCGGTGGCTATTTCAAAAGCTTCGCAGCTTTGGAACACGTCTTTCAGCTCCACGCCATAAGCGCCAATGTTTTGGATAGGCGATGCACCAACCGAACCGGGAATTAAACTCAGGTTTTCCAGCCCGGCGTAGCCGCGCATTATACAGAAGTTTACCAGATCGTTCCAAACTTCTCCGGCGCCTGCCTCCACATGCACATCGGTATAGCTTATACGATGCTCAATGCCTCGGATATTCATGCGGATCACCAATCCCCCAAAATCATTTAGCAGCAACATATTACTGCCGCCGCCCAGTACCAGCATAGGCATTTGTTTCCACTGCGGATCCATAAAAAGTTCGGCCAGCTCTTCTTTTTTATTAATCTCCACAAAATAGCGGGCACTGGCCTCAACACCAAACGTGTTAAAATTTTTGAGCGAAACGTTTTCCTGGATCTGCAGCATGCAATTTATTTTCAACTGCCGCGAATTTCGGAATTTAATCGGGAATAATGGAGCGGTGTTGAAATTGCATAGCTGTTTATATTCCGGAAATACTCTGCATGACTACAGAGACATCTTAACGTAAAACTACGTAACTAAATTCCGGTAAAATACTGATTGGATGTATGTTAAATAATGTTATTTTTACTTCACCCTTATCAAAATAACAAACAAAAGAAAGAGACACTAAATTTTATTTGCTCACCTAAACCTTTTAACATGACAAAAAAACTACTCATCCTCGTTCCGGCGGTGCTATTGGCTCATTTTTGCAGTGCCCAATCAGTAACTTCGCCAACAGTAACATTACACGGTTCGTATATTGCAACCGGCGATGTTTCTGTAAACCCTTATTTGGAAAAGGCCGCAAAGCCCACAGATTCATCTATCCACTTCCGGATAAAAAAAGGAACCAAATTTTACGTTAATCAGCAAATAACTGTTGGAAATACTATCACCGGGTATGTGGTAACCATTTGGGATTTTAATGATATTGATACTGCCCACGAAAATTTTTATGCCGGCCTTCGCCAGGCACAAAAAGGCCGTATTCCGGCAACTGATTCAACCCTAACCGCGAAACTGGCCACAAAAAAACAGGTAATTAAAACAAACGCTGCTGATTCTGCCGCCGCGGCAAAAAAAGCCGATACCCTGAAAGTTAATCTGGCCAGCGCTCAAAAAATGGTTTCAAGTGCTTCAACAAAGCTGCTAACCACAGCCTTAAAGGTAAATGCAGAAAAAACGCTGATACCTAAGCCTGTGGGAAATAGCCCCAAACCTGTTGCTAAACCTGAGGTTACCAACTTTGTGGATGCACAAAACCAATTGAAGCTGGGTGACGCCGCACCGCCAACAAAGGCTAATCTTATTGGCGCTGTGCTAAAACTATCTGTTATACCCGATACCGCACTGGCTAACTCGAAAGCCGAATATGTAGCCTTTAAAAAGCAGTACGATGACCTGAAAAACGAATTGGATAAAGCCACACAGGAGGTAGACGCTAAAACAAAAACCTTATCGGCGCTTCGCTCGGATTTACAGCAAACGAAGGCAGCCGCAGTAGCCGCTCAGACTAATACCCCGTTGGTAGATCCTAATATTTATAAGCGAACAAAAGAGCAATCAGGCGAAAAAGCTGATACGCCGGCAGATCCTTCCAGCCCATACGCAGCTTTTGCCGATTTGGAATATGTGAACTCATGGGCCAATGGCTGGTCGTTTTTTATGAGTGCACAGGATTTTTCGGCCAATGCGGTAGTGATATATCCTAAGAGTTATACTTTTACATGGGGTTTTTTAACATTGCCTATAAAAATGCGTTTTGATAATTCGCTTAGTGGTGGCCGCTTTAATTTTGAACAGAATTTAAATTTCGGTTTAACGGCAGGTATCAAACAGCAACTGCAACGCATAGATGATGTTTCACTTAATTATCTTGGCGGCCTCTCGGTTGTCAACGTTCCTTTAAATAATGCCTCAACAGCCCCGGCGGGTACGGCTACATCAACGGCGGCCGTTTCGCTATCGGGTGGGGTAATGTTTCAGTATGCTAAGTTCCAGATGGGTGTTTTTCTCGGCTGGGATTTCGCCGGCGATCATGCTTATCAGTTTTCTTATCAAGGCAGGCCATGGCTGGGGTTTGCTATTGGCCTGAGCTTATTTGGAGCCAGTCAAACAACGGCAACAGCGCAATCACAATAAGATTGAAATTCTCTGCCTGTGATATTTGAGGTTTCGCACTTCAAATATTGCAGGCAGTTTTACTTGCCTTTATCCAAAACCTCAAACTTTACTTCCAGGCTATTGCCATCACCATCTACCAGCGTCAATGTATGGTGCCCGGGCGGAGGATTTAGCGCCACTTGGTGAAAATCTTTTGTAACGCTGATATATTGATTATCCAGGTGCCAGAAAATTTTCATACCCGGCTGGCGGTGTGCCGCATTGCAGATCATGCGTCCGCGCTTGCCGTCGGCTTCCAGCGGGATGTAAATTTTAGCATCGTCTTTCGGATAGATTAATTCCATCGGCTGGCCTTTATCGGCATTGATACAATCAGCCCGAAAAGGTGGAAGGACATGGTACTGGTAATTTTTGCTTTTGTAATAATATTCCATAGCGGGCGGCAACACAAACCAGCTTTTGTTTACGATCTGATCTGGCGGCACACAATCGCTGTTTACCTGCCACTGCGCTGTTTTATCCAGATGCACTAACTGATGATACGGGCACACCGGCGACCGCACGCCACCTGCCGGCACAAACATTTCGTCGGTATTAGTGCAATACTCCCCGGCCCGGTAACCACTCTCGTGGCAAACTTTAATTTTTACCATTTCGCCGGCAGGCATGTCAAACCAATCGCGTGTAACAGGCAATTCCCTGAAAATCTCGAATAGGGCAGGAGCGGCTGTATTGATACCCGTTAGCCCGGTACGCCCCTCACCGCTGGCATTGCCCACCCACACGCCCACCACATATTTAGGAGTTATCCCTATGGCCCATCCATCCCTAAAACCAAAGCTGGTGCCTGTTTTCCATGCAATGCGCTGGGTTGATCCAAACTGTTGCCATAGCATTTCTTCGCCGGGGCGCATTACCTCTTCCATGGCCTGCATGGTATAATAAATGGAGCCAGCATCTAGGAGCCCGGCATTTTCTAATTGCGGCTTCAAGGTTTCAGCACGAGCGTATACAGGTGAATGATAATCCGCCGGGTCATATTTGCCATTGTATTTTTTGTAGTGATTCAATACCCGCGCCATATCAGCATAAGCGCCGGATAGCTCCCACAAAGAATTTTCGCCGCCACCCAGTATCAGTGATAGGCCATAATAATCTGCGGGTTGTTTTAGGGTAGTAATACCCGCTTTTTTCAGCAGATCATAAAAGCGTTGGTATTTATATTTTTGCAGCATTTTTACCGCCGGCACATTTAACGATCGCGATAGCGCCCGTGATGCAGGTACTGCGCCATCATAGCCCAAATCAAAATTTTCGGGATGATAGCCTGCTATCTGTGTGGGTATATCGGGCATCAGGCTATTGGGCAGTATAAAACCATCATGCAGCATGGCAGCATACAACAATGGCTTCAATGTGCTGCCCGGACTGCGGGGTGCATTCACCACATCCACGCTGCTCTGCATCAGCGTATCTTCCGGGTGATAAATATTGCCTGCGTAGGCCAGTGCTGCACCGGTTTCTACGTCGAGCACAACGGCGGCAATATTATTAATATGGTTAGCGGCCAGTACAGCGTGGTGCTGCTCTAAAATATTATTTACCTGTTGCTGCAGTTCGGCCTTTATGGTGGTGGTAATACGTGTAGGCCCTTTATAGTTCCCTGCCTGGCAATCCTCTTTAAAACGTTCCAGTAAGTGCGGTGCCAGTTGGGGCAGCGGCACTGGTTTATCAGGCATGGGTTCCAGCTTGGATAAATAGGCGGTGTTTTTGTCGATAGTGCCTTGCTGTGCCAGTTTGTCGAGCAATAGGTTGCGTTTTTTGAGCAGGATAGCCCTGTTTTTTCCCGGATGCACCAGCGAGGGTGAATTGGGCAACACGGCTAAAGCCGCCATTTCGCCCCATGATAACTGTGAGGGATCGCGGCCAAAATACCGCCACGAAGCGGCGTCAAGTCCGACCACATTACTGCCAAATGGGGCATTGCTGGCGTACATGGCCAAAATATCCTGCTTGCTGTGCGTAAGCTCCAGCCGCACAGCCATAATCATTTCCAGAACCTTGTTGAAAAAATTACGGCGATGATGCGTTGCAATGCGGATTACCTGCATGGTAATGGTACTGCCGCCACTGCTTACATGCCCCGCCTTTATATTTTGCCGGATGGCCCGGCTAAAAGCCAGTAAATCAACCCCGGGGTGATGTTCAAAGCGTTTATCCTCAAAAGCGATGATACATTGCTTAAATTTTTCAGGAACGATGCTGTCATAAGGAAAGCGCCACTGCCCGTCGGCAGCAATGGCGGCGCCTAATAGCTGCCCCCGGTCATCATCAATAATATAAGCCGTTGGTGTTTTAAATAATTGCCGGGGCAGGCAAAACCAAAACATTACAAAAGCTACCAGCACAGCGGCCAAAAGCACCTGTCGCCGTTTGGTAAGCCACCCCGGTTTTTTAAAAGAAAAATGCATACCCCTCAATTACTTTTTCACTTCAACCCAACGCCCCTTTTGCAGCGCATTGATGTTTGAATTATACATAGCCTCACAATAAGTAGCCGGTAAATAATAGCGCCCGGTATAAGCCGCGTTCAGCATTACATAATAGGTAACCTGTTTGCCTTCGTCCAAACTAAAATAGGTATTCACGCGGTCATCCCTGACGTCCTGGTAATCTGATGGCGATGATTTAAATGCTTCATCATTGTTCAGCATCCGGGTGTTCAATATCTCCCATCCTGATGGGAAAATTTGCGTCAGGGCCATATTATCATACCTGCCGCGATGACCGGGGTTGGTAATGGTAACTTGCGCCACAAAATCGGTGCCCTGTTTAAGGTCGGCAACGTCTACCGGTTGACCTTTCATGCTGATATAATTTACCTGCATTTTTAAAACATCATCGTTATTAACGCTGGCAGGTTCCTGCCCCGGAGCAGGCTGTCCCTGCTGGATGAGCTTTAGGTACAATACGTTTTTGCCATTATTTTTAATGCTTGCTTTACCGCCGTTAACCGCCAGCGAAGTTTGCCATAAATACGAATTGGAGTTAACCTGACTGCTGCCATAGCTAAACAGCAATTTATTGCCGTTTTTATTTTGCCCGCAATATTGTGCAATAGCCAGCAGGGAATAAGCCGTAGTTTGTGTACTGTACCAATCATCCTGCGATAAATGCGAAGCCACCGTTTGCAACATGATGGCTGCCCGCTGATGCTGCCCCAATAATGTTAACGATTCCAATATCATGGCCTCATCGCGCAGGTCAGAACCGTAGGTGCCGTACAATTGATAATACGGTTTAATGGTAAGCGGCAGGCCATTGATCATTTGCAAACCGGTTTCCGGCTGCCCTGCCAGCTGGTATGCAGCCGCTAGTCGCCATTTAGCCTGCGGACTTAAATATTTAAATTCCTTAAGCCGGTTCATGGCACCTAATTCAGGCGCGCGGGCGAGGGCCAGTAAATACAAACGATAAGCCTGTACCAAATCATCGCCATAAAAGCTGCGGGTATCTGGTACCCAGTTCACTGCTTTTTGACGCTGATAGCGCTTCCATCCATCTAAAAATCCTACCGGCAGGCTATAGCCTTTTGCTTGGGCAGCCAGCATGAAATTACCGGCATAGTTGGTGCACCATTCATCAACCCCGCTTTCGCCCGGCCAGTAGCTGAGGCCGCCTGAAGTTGTCTGGAAGTTGGTTAACCTGCTGATAGCTGCTTTTATATTGCGCTCTGCAGCGGCTTTTTGCTGTTGCGACAGATCGGTCAGCTGATCTAAATACAACTGTGGGAATGCTGCCGAGGTAGTTTGCTCCACGCAGCCATGCGGATAATCAATTAAGTAAGATAAGCGTTTTGCCAGATTTAATGACGGTACTGATGATACCTCCAGCGAGGCTTTATTGGTACCTGCCATGCCTATCGGTGCATAGCCTGATGCCCACACTTCGCCCGGCTTTAGTTCTTTACCGGTTATTTTGGTTATAGGCGGATTGGGGTTACGTACATTTAGCTCAACATCATAGCTCGCTGTTTCGCTGCCGCTTTTTGCGGTGATTTTAACTTTACCCACGCCCACAAAATCCTTTACATCCAAATCAAAAGTAGCCAGCTTATCGCCGGGGGCGCTAAAGGTAAGTGTTTGCTCATCCCGGCCCTGCAAATTGCTAAACGCGTTTGATTGCACTTGTACCGTTACTGTTTTGATGCTGTTTTCCATAGCAAACACCGTAACCGGCAGTTTGATTTTTTCGGTTGGGCCTAAAACCCGTGGCAGGGTAGCCAGCAGCATTAAAGGTTTTTTAACAGCTACGGCTTTCTCGGCAAAACCATAGGCTCCATCGTGTCCGGCTATAACCATTGCCCGTACCGAGCCGATGTATTGCGGCAGGGTAAAGCTGCGTGTTTGCCTTTCGCCCGCATTTAAATGAAATGGCCCCAGGAATTTTACAACCGGTTTAAAGCGGTTAACAGATACGTTTTTATTATTTCCTAATGATTCATCGCCCCCAATACTGAGTATGCGTTCCAGGTCGCCGCCGTAGGCGCCAATTACAAAATCAAACAGGTCCCAGGTTTTAACACCCAGTGCCTCGCGTGCATAAAAGGTTTGATGCGGATTGGGTGTTTTGAAATTGGTTAAGTCAAGTAAACCTTCATCTACAATAGCCACGGTATAGGTCATTTCCCTGCCACGCGCTTCTGATACGGTGATGGACGACTGGCTCTCGGGCCGTATTTTATCAGGCATACTGATAACTGGTTTTAAAACCGTAGCCGGATCATCAACCGCCAAAGGTATTACACCATACATCCGTATAGGCAAATCATTAACTGTTTGCGAGTGGCGTTGCAGCGTGGTTACGTTAACAAACACATTGGGCGCCATATTACCATCTATTTTAAATTGATATTGGGTTTGGCCTTTGCGGGTATCAATCCAGACAGACTTAAGCACCTTGCTGCCATTTTCAAAACTGATAAGGGCACGACCATCCTGCCCGGTTGGTATGGTAAGCGTGGCAGTTTCGCCAACTTTATAGCTCTTTTTGTCGGAGGTGAATGATAGCATGGTAGCACTGGTGGAGTTGGTTTCCTGCAGACGCTCGCCCCAGTCAACATAAACCACTTTGCCGGTTGAGTGCCCGGTTTGCTCATCTTTTATCCTGATCAGGTAGCGTCCCCAGCCGTCCTGTTTTATATGGAGGTTCCATGTGCCGTGGCCATCCGTCAAATTAACCGTTTCGGTACTTACCAGGCTGTTGTACTGGTTTTGAGTGAAATTGCTCAAATCGTCACCGGTTTGATCCCACCACCAGCGCCATTGTATTTTATACAATTCTACCGTTACATTACGATTACCGGGGAGTGGATTTCCATCCACATCAACATCAGCAATATCAACCGGGTTGTCCTGGTCAACATTCAGCATGCCGCTGTAGGCGCTACCTTCAGGTGTTTTGATACCTACATAGCCGGTATAGGCGTTATAGGGCAGCTGAACCTGCTGTATGCTGAAATTACCACCGGGCTCAAATACCTTTACCACAAAATTAGCTCGTAGCTGCCCGGGGGCCTGTTTATCCACATGGATATTGGCATTGATAGCCGCTGTACCTTCTTCGTTTAGCCTGCCATCAAATATGGTTTGGGTTTGGGTGTTGAAGGCCAGGGTTGGGTCATCAAAAACATAATCTTTAAAGCTCTTAAAGGTGGTAGGCTGTGCGCTTACAAAAGCATCAACCTTTGCCTTTAAATTTTGCGCTATGCCGCCAAAAAGCCAGGTTGATTTTAATACACCATCAGTTGCCCCGCCTTTAGTAAGCGCTGTTTTACCGCCGAAAGAAAGATCAATCTTCAGCCGGTTAGGCATAATGGTTTCTACCTTAATTGGTTTTTGAAATTGCGCGCCGCCAACTTTTACTTTGGCTGTCCATGTTCCGGTAGGTGAGCCGGTAGTAGTTGCGGTATGGAAACTGTAAAAACCATCAACCGAGTTGGTACGGATAATGCGGCGGTACAACTGCCCCTGCGGGTTATACAACTCAAACTGAACCGGGTGATCTGCCGGAAATGTTTTAAGCTTGTCTTCCAGTATAAACTGTACAAAAATAGAATCACCGGGCCGCCATACACCGCGTTCGCCATAAATAAAGCCTTTTAATCCGTTTTGAATTTGCTCACCGCTCACATCAAATTTCGACAGTGGCAGGGCGCTGCCATCATCCAGTTTCAAATAGCCCCGCTCGTCGCCTTTTTTTGCCAAAAGGAGGTAGGGTTTATGTTTGATGTTAAAATTGGCGAAGCCGCTGGCATCAGATGTCATTTTGCTGATTATCTGTTTCTGATAGTCCAGCAGCGTTAATTCTACACCCGGCATCGGCTGGGCATCCATGATATTGGTTACGGCAATCACCATGTTATTATCGCCACCATATTTAGCTATCAGGCCAATGTTCGAAGCAATAATATTGCGACTGGCCCATTTATCTTTAGTATAGAAAGAGATGCTGCATGGGTCTTCGCGCTCATCCCATTTATATCCTTGCGGGTAATAGCTGTTATAGCGATTCCAAAAGCCATCATCTTCATCTATTTTGTCGCCATAACCTCCACCGTCATAGCCGCCGTCTTCTCCTTCTCCGTCAATTATATCATCATTCTTTGCATCGGCAACCTTTCCCTTTATGTGGCAGTTAAAAAGTGAATATTCTTTTCTGAACCCGATAACCACACGGTATATGGCACCCGGTTCGGTACGCATCAGGTGGTCAATATCCAGCATAAAGCGTTTCTTTTTTGTTAGGTCGACGGTTTTATCATTATCGAGCCTGATGGTGGTTTCTACCACGGGCTTGCCCACCTGCCTTAGCTGTTGCTCGCCCGAAAGATCATTGTTTTGCAGAAATTGGGGTACGTTGCTTTCGTAAATTTTGATGATGCTTACATCAACTGCATTCAGGTTTATCGCCTCAAATGCCATCATCAATTTACCCGAATCGGGCAGGATAACACCTTTGCCGGGGATAGTTACCGCGGGCAAACGGTTTTCAAAAAACAGGTTGGCTGTATAGGGTATAGCCAAAACGTTATGCGAGATATCCTTGATGCCCGCACTTACAAAAGCGGTATAATTACCTTGCAGCCTGTCGGGGGCATATATTTTTAGTCTGCTGCCATCAATAGTATAGGTCATATCGGCAACAGATGTTAACCCGGCCAGGCCGTTTAGCTCTTGCCCAACCATTATAGGGTTAGAGAATTGCACTTCTACATATTCGTCCTGATTTTGCACCGCACGTACATCAAGCACCTTAAACACGCCTATGGCAGGGATATCAAACTGCTGGTTCCCGGTTTTATTGGCGTCGATGGTGCTACCGTCCCATGATACGGTTAACAGTGATACGCCTGTAGCTGGCCGGGCAAGGTTATCAATAGCAAAGGTGTGGGTATTATTGGCGATATCGTGTTGCCAGGTAATAATCGCTTCGGATGGGTAATTTTTGGCGATGATTTTTTCAACCTGCAACGGATCTTCATTGTCGGCAGTTTTTATTACGCCGGTTAGCTTCATTTTATCGAGCGAGGTATTGGTCGCGGTTTGCAGGCCGGTAAACTCAACGGTATAATTGGGCTTTATGGTTTGAAACCAAAAGTCAAAGTGACGCAGATCTGATGGCGCATTGGTAACTTTACCTAAATCAAAATCGGCCTCATAGTATTTGTCGGCATCCATATCGGTTTCCGGCTTAAACTCTATGGTTTGAGCATCAACCCAATAAGCTTTTCCCTTTATTTGGGGCGAAAAGCTGAATGCGCCATCGGCCAGCGGTTCGTTTTGCGCATGGCTGGTTTTAACTTCGTTAGCAAGCTTGATGCGAATGGCACCCTTGCGCGAAATAATACCCGAGGTATACGACTCAATATACTTGCTGAAAGCAGGATTTATACTGGGTTTATGGCGGTGTTTAAAGAATAAAAACAAGCCAAGGCCCAGTAAAATAATCAACACTGCGGCCATGCCAATGCGGCGCTCGCGGTTTTTGGTAAGGTTTTGGAAAAGGTTCATAAAGAGTGAGATGTTCACTCAAATATAACATGTTGCCATTAATGTTTTCTTAATACATGCAGCAACGCAAAAAATAAATTTGGGGTGGCGTGCATCGACCTTAAAAACAAAAAAGCCCCGCGGCAAAATACCGCAGGACTCTATATAAAACAACAATTAAACCTTATTCAATAATCATAGTGGCAATAGAATGCGCCGGGCTGGTAGTTTTTGCCGCTTTGCCTTTTATCCATAAATAATAAGCAATATCCGCATCGGTTGGATTCATTACTACAACTGCTATTTTGCCATCGGGGTTTTGATATGCAGTTGTCAGCAGGTTGTTCCTGCTTGATGAGCTTACTATCCGTTTAGCACCCGGATGAATAAACTTGGAGAAATGACCCAAATAGTAATAGGCGTTGGTGTAAATTAACTGTCCGGTTTTGGTATCAGCGTGTATGGGCGCCATACAGAAGTTGCCTACATGGTTAGGGCCGCCGTTTTCATCCAGAATGATGTTCCAGTCGGTCCAGGCTACGGTGCCAATGTTAAAATCATTAATCATTGATTGTCCATATTTTTCGCCGAAGGCCCAGTCAGTGAATTTCTTCGGATCAAAATCAGCAGCGCAGCCCTCGGTTAGCAGCAACGGTTTATCAGGAAAAGATTTAGCTACCAGCCTTTCGTTTTCAAAATTCATACCTGCGCCTGCCGCTGCAATATCTTCATACCAATGGTAAGCAACGCCCCAAACATATTTGGCAGCCTCCGGGTCTTCCAGTACGGTACTTACCCGTTGATACATCAGATCGCGGTTGTGATCCCACATCAATATTTTTTTATCGCCTAAGCCTGCTTTTTGCATCGATGGGCCTAAAAAGTTCTTAATGAAATCGCGTTCTTCCTCGGCAGTATAAATGCACGATTCCCAGCGCTGCACGGCCATCTCTTCATTTTGCACGGTTATACCCCAAATAGGGATGCCTTCCTTTTCATAGGCTTTAATAAATTTGCCATAAAAATCGGCCCAGCTTTGGTCATATTCTGCTTTGAGTTTGCCGCCGTGCAGTACATCGTTGTTGGTTTTCATCCATGCTGGTGGGCTCCATGGCGAAGCAAACAATGTTAATTTACCGCCAGCTGCCGCTAAAACTTCCTTAATAAATGGGATGCGGTATTTTTGATCATGACTGATATCGAATGTTTTTAAGCTGACATCATTATCTTTTACATAACTGTAAACATCGCTCGAAAAATCGCAGCTCTGTATGTTAGTGCGCCCCAGGGTATAACCCAGACCTTTATCCTTATCATAATAAGCCGTCAATATTTCCTGCTGTTTATCTTTTGGAAGTTTGTAAAAAACCTCGGCCGATGCATCAGTCAAAGCACCGCCAATGCCCAGCATAGTTTGAAAAGTGATGGATGGATCAACAAAAATGGTGATGTCCTTTTCAATAGGCTGCGGATAATCTGTAAATTGAAGCGTTGCGGTTTGCGTAAGTTTATTATCGGTATTTTTGGCCGTTAAATAAACTTTTGCCGTTTTATTAGCCATTGAAAACGGGTGCGTATCCTGCGCATTGGCCATTTTTACCAGCATTGAAGCTGATAAAGCAATGGCGGCATAACAAAATGATTTGCTCATCATAAATAAGGTTAGGACGTTGGTTAACTTAAAATGGTATTGATTAGCTTCAATTCTGCCTCTGTGAATGACAGGTTTTGCAGGCAGCCGATAGAATCTGTTACTTGCGATGGCTTACTCACGCCAATTAATACCGATGTGATGCGACTATCTCTTAATATCCACGATAACGCCATTTGCGCCAGGTTTTGGCCGCGCTGCAAAGCAAGCTCATTTAGTTTGCTTACACGGGCAATTTTATCAGGGGTTATCTGATCTTCTTCCATTGCGCCATTTCCGCGATGATCCGCTGCTCTTGAATCTTTAGGGATGCCTTTCAAATATTTATTGGTCAGTAGCCCTTGCGCTAATGGCGAAAACGGGATACAGCCAACACCTTTATCGCCCAAAACATCCAGTAAACCACCCTCAACCCAACGATCGAACATGGAATATTTAGGTTGATGGATAAGGCAAGGCGTACCCAGGTCTTTTAAAATTTCAATGGCCTTTTCGGTTTCAGTAGCGCTGTAGCTCGATATACCTACGTATAGTGCTTTTCCCTGGCGAACGATCAAATCAAGCGCGCTCATGGTTTCTTCCAGCGGTGTTTCCGGATCGGGACGGTGATGATAAAATATATCAACATAATCAAGTCCCATGCGGCTTAAGCTTTGGTCCAAACTGGCTACCAGGTATTTTTTTGATCCCAGGTCGCCATACGGGCCTTCCCACATGGGCCAGCCTGCTTTGGTGGAGATAATAAGCTCATCGCGATATTTTTTAAAATCGTCCTTAAAAATCTGCCCAAAAGTTTCTTCTGCCGATCCGGCCGGAGGGCCGTAATTGTTGGCGAGGTCAAAATGGGTTATACCGCTGTCAAAAGCCAGCCTTAAAATGTTGCGGGCATTATCCAGGCTATCAATAGCGCCGAAATTATGCCACAGGCCAAGTGATACAGCAGGCAATTTTAAGCCGCTATGTCCGCAGCGGCGGTATTCCATATTTTGGTAACGTTCTGGGTTGGGTACGTATGTCATATAAAGTTTTTTTATTGTTGATGATTATTCGAATTAAAGACCAAATGCTTTTACCATAATTTCAAGATCGGTAACACCTCTAAAACCGCTGAACCCAACAGAAAGTTTGGTGCCATTGGCCAATGTGAGCGGTTGCCCGCCTTCCCAGCCAATCAGGTCGGGTGCTTCAATGCCGTTGCCGTTTTCTTCAACCAGTTTATTGAAAACCATTTTTTCGTATTCGCCTGTTTTAACACCGGTTAGCCAAACCTGGCTGGCCTTTGTCCATGCTACTTTGTACGATTGCCTTAACCTCGGGTTATTGGTTCCAAACATTCGCCCATAAACGTGCCCATTTTCGGCAATAATACAAACGGCTACATTACCATTGCTGATAGCTGCATCGTCTGGATTTTGCATGTACACGGGTATAAGTTTTTCAATGGTATTAAATGCATAGTTTATAATTGCATCCAAATGCTGGTCTGTCATCCTTAAAAGTTTATAAATATTTCAGGTTGGTTATTGCCGCAGAAAAACCCGGCGATGTAAAAGTATTCCGCTTCTACCAAAAAAGCATTGAACCAGGACAAGAAATTAAAATAGTTCACATTTTGTTTTAAGCCACTATACTTGTATAAAGTTTATATTAAAATATGTTCCAGGCTATCAATAATTATGTTTCGAGGTCTATTCAGCTTACTGCTGAGGAATTGGAATATTTTAACCTTGTGCTTGAATACAAAGTGGTTCCTAAAAAAACCATGCTGCTACGGGCCGGCGACGTTTGCAATTTTGAATTGTATGTAAACAAAGGCTGTATCCGTGAATATTATATTGATAGCAAGGGGATGGAAATAACGCTTCAATTTGCGGTGGAAGATTGGTGGATGAGCGATATCACCAGTTTTCAGGATCAAACACCAAGCAGTATGTATATTGAAACGTTAGAAGACTGTGAGTTGCTGATACTTTCCCGTAATGTAAAAGAAAAGCTTTTATTAAAGGTGCCTAAGTTTGAAAGGATGTTCAGGCTGATGATTCAAAGACATTTGTCGGTAGTTCAAAACCGGCTGTTTAAAACCATATCATACACAGCGATGGAAAAATACCTCGAATTTGTAAAACGCTATCCCACCATCCCGCAACGCGTGCCGCAACATTATATCGCATCGTACCTGGGCATCTCGCCCGAGTTTTTGAGTAAGCTGAGGACAAGGTTGTTGAAAAAGTAAGCTAATCAGCAATCGATGCAATAAGAATTTAAGAGGATAGCTATTAAACCTTTTATTTGTTTAATTATCAAATGTTTACATTTTGTAAATCGTTGTTAAAATTCAATAAACATTTGAATTTGCCCCGATTAAAAAATATATTTGAGTATAAATCGGCTGTTATGTACAAGCTAAAAAAACATATCAATATTTTTTTACTTACGCTGTGTCTGATTGGTAGTTTTCAGCAGTATCCAGGTACAAATCTTCGTGGCAGGGTTTTAATAAATAATGGCACCCAGGTTTTTGTAGCCGCTCGGGTTGACTTGCTCTTTATGGATCAAAGATACCCGCCCGGTCAGCAATTACGGTTAGTAGCCTCCACCTCCACTGATAATTACGGCTTTTATTATTTCAGCTATGTAATTCCGAATAATTACATTATCCAGATCAATCAATCAAAGGGATTTAATATACAGGTTATTCCTATCAATTACCAGATGTATCAGTTTCAGGACTTGCCTGTTTTTTATTATTAGTAATTGATTCCTGGTTGCCCGAAATAAAATTTTCCAGTTTATTGCTAAAAATTATTAAAAGTTGGTTTACTCCGAGCATTGATTCTATCAATTCATCATAATCGGGATATCCTTTTTGGATTTTTTGTGGGGCATCACCTTCCTGTTCTTTTAGTTTCAACTCATACCATGACCTGAATTTGGCCTGGTAAGTTGTCAAATGAGGCCGCATGCCTTCATTAAGAATTTGGATAGTTAAATTAATAAGTTCTTTTGCACTATTGTTAACCAGGTATTCGCCGGGTATATTTTTAATTTCCGATCGTATTATATCAAACATTTTATACCATGAGTCGTAAACTTCTTTAATAACGTCAAATTCCGGGTCAATTTCAAGTGCCGCTTTACGGGTAACCAATTCAATATAAATGCGATTGGCGATGTATAGGTTTTGAAAATCTCTTTTAACTTTTTGGTCTATTTTTATAAAGCCAAGGTTTATTTCAAAGCTTATTTCGTCGGCAAAAAGGTTACTTACTTTTCTTTTTAAATATTTTCTACTTAAATATAATACTGTAATTAGAGCCAGAAAAACGAGTAATATCACCCAATTAATTTGGAAAGTTATTGCCGGGTGCAACTTACTATAAGCCGCATTAAGAATTACTATAGTTGAATCTTCTTTATTTGAACTCATAACATTTGTTTTAATTAAATTTTATCGGCGCTATCGTAGTATTGTGGCAACAGACTCCCTTGTTTTTTTAAAAATATCCTTCGAATTGTAATTTTTTATAACTATTGAGTTTGCATTTTGCCATTTGATAATACTGTCAACATCATTCTTTTTAGGATGATAATAATACCAAAGCAGAGGGTTTAAGCCGGCACCATTTAATATAAGCGCATACATAGAGGCGGTATTAATAACAGGTATACATATTTGTCCTTTTAGCGGCTTAAAAGGTTTATTATAGGTGTAAAATTCTAAAGAGCGCAAATCCAATAATCCAAAATAGCCGGGAGAAGCGGAAAGAGGAAAGCTTTTTGGGTTGGTTTTTTTTGAAGAATTTGTATATTCTATAATTGCCCAGGATGGATCTGTAGCCGAATAAATTTTAACAATAGAGTCAGAATTTGCCGGATGGCTAATATTCAAAAACTGTTTGCTTCCATTTTGTTTATTCGTTAGTTGCACCTTAAAGTTATTGTCAATAATAAGGTTTGAATGCGGATGATTTTTGAGAGCAACATCCATGAATATTTTTACCGGATTATGAATTGAATCGCTTATATCAACATTCATATCGGGTTTGGTTTGACGGATTAAATCAAAAATGTGCCACTTTTTTAATTGCGGATCAAAACCGTATAGATGCCGCCGGAATTTGTTGGATGAGCTGGAATTGCTGTTAAAAATATCGGGAGTATTAAAATTGGGATAAATCAATTCATTTGATGTAAATAAGCGCGTTTTTGTTGAGCATTTGTATTGGTTTAATTCAAAATGCTTGTTTACATTATTTAAAACGTAATATAAAAAGTCATTATCTGTTTTTACTACATTTAACAAGAAAGCATTTTTGTTAACAGTTACCATATCACTGATGGTGTCTTTTTCTGTACCAAGAAATTGATATACGGTTTTGTTATCCGCGTCGCTGAGTGGATAGGCGGGGGAATACCAAAATATGATACACTTTTCATCTAAACTAAATTTAAAGGATATGTTGTTGTTAAATTTCCAGCATTTAACGAGAGAGCAATCTGAATTTTTGTATAAGTATAATAGCCTGCCTTTTAATAGCGCTGTATAAGTGTTTTCCTGATCAATTGTGGCTGACTGGTAGCCATAGCCATTGGCATTAAAGCCAATGGGATAATAACTAATGTTCATTAAATCATTATCAGCTTGTTCTTTGTTCTGTTTGGAGACGAAAACTGATATTGGAATGGGCGTTGGAGCGCTTATAGGGACCTCTTTGCGCGGGCCGAATGTTTTTAAATTATAAAAAAATAAAGAATCCTGTTGTTGGGTTATTTTGCATGCATTTTTTCCATCAGGTGATAACTGGATTTCGGGAATGGGGTTGCTTAAGCTGCCGTAAAAAGGGGTGCAGTTATAATACTTTATGATATTGCTATCCAAAACTCTGTTTAGGCTATCGGCCCTTTTTGATGTAAATATTTTACTCTTAATAATTTCAGTAACCTTATGAATTCGTGAATAATATTTGCTGCCGGTGTCAAGTGCATTATACGGCCCTAAAGTATTATTAACTGTATTTATAGCTAATATTTTTGAGTTGAAATCTCCTTTTATTAAATCAATGGCGCGATTGTAAAGTAGCGTATAAAAAATAGCTACCAAAAAAATTATGATTACCGCCGAGCTACTTATTGCAATTATTAAAAGCCGTCTTCTTCGTCTTGCAATTTCTTCTTCCCTAACTGTTTCTCTTTCTTGCTCCTCCGCCAGCCTAATCTGTTCTTTTTTCTGCTCTTCTTCTCGCCGTCTTTTCTCTTCTGCCCGCCTCTCTTTGGCCAGCTGCTCTATTTTTTTTTCTTCTTCCTCCCTTTTTCTTTTTTCCTCATTCCGCGTTATTCTTTCAAAACGGCTGTTAATAACGGGGCTTAGCAATTGGTCGTGCAATATTTCAATGTGTGGAATATTCAGGTATTCATTTTTATTTAAAAAGCGATTGGAGTAAAGCTGCGTTTTGTCTTCGCCCCAACCAATAAGTATATCAATGTCTTTTTTTAATATTTGATTTTCCTCCTCGGTGCCTTTGGAGTAATTAATGATGCTATTGTATGGATATAACGTTCTGTTGCCTTCAGTTGTAACCAACTCATCTTCAATAAAAATCCTGGTTATTTCATTAATGTTTTCAAAAACGTCTTCATAATAGTCATTTACCAGGTTCACAATTTTTGACCGCCCTGCTTTTTTTAGCTCAGACAATACCTTTTTTTCACCTTTGTCAACAATTTGTGGATACAACTTGTAGCAAATTAAACTCAATATAAAAGGCGATACAATTTTTTGGCTGTTACTGGCAAATGAAGTTTTAGCATTATTTTCAACTATTAGCTGTGAAATTTTTTGAGCTAAAGATTCGTTTATTTTTACCTCTCTTTTTTCCGTTATTTCTAAAATAAGTTCGGTTGCTGTTTCCTGTGTAAAGCCTTCCAATCTAAACCTGGCCGGAGTATGAATTATTGATGGTATGCTGTCTCTCAGGCTTTCCAACTCAGTTAAATACTCCTCCCTGAAAGAGAGCAATATCCTGAAGGTTTTTTCTTTTGATGATATTTTGTTTTTGATATTGATCACTGTATCCATGTCATCCTTCAAATCACTGTTCATCCTTTTTAGCAAAGAGGGATGTATTTCATCTTCTAAAAGGTATTTGATATCTTCAAATAATGGAAGCTTTTTATCAGAAAGAATAGTAAAAACTTCTTCAAATTGGTCAAATATCAAAACAGGTATAATCGTTTTAACATCATTAATAACTCTCGCCGGATTTATCGGGGCATCAGCAGTATGGCCCCCACTTGTTTCATCTATATTAGCGGTATATGTTTCGGTAATGGTAATATTTATGAGGTGCAGGTACTCAAATAATGAGCTCGATGGAGTGGTTTTATCGTCGTTAAAATTGAACCCGGGGATTTTTTTACCGAAAGTCTTGATGTTTTTTTTAAGCAGTTGTTTCACCTGGGTTACAGAAATCAGATCAAGCGCATTTAACCTGACGTATATTGGCAAAAAATTACGGCTATTTCTCAATTCCGGCATGAGACCTGCTTGCAGCAGTGATGATTTACCCATACCTGATTTGGCATACAATAAAGTGAGGGTATGATCGGTTATATAATCAAATAATATGTCTACCTCATCATTTCGCCCATAAATATTATCCCCCTCCACATACGGTTTCGGCCCTTTAAAGGGGTTGTTAAAATTTTCGGCTTCAATATTATTCCTGGCCATAAATTTGTTATTTGCTTACGAAATAATTTGCTCTTATTTTATAAAGTATGTTGGCAATTTCTACTATTTGCTTGTCTGACAGGGAGGGGTGTTCAATGTCCATTATAATGCCTAAGCGTGTTTTTCTGATAATTTCCTGTTTTATTTCCGCTTCATTAGCAATATCGGGAGGTAATACAATTTCATTATTAACGGCACCTATCCAGATTGGAAGAATGTTGATAGTGTTGCTGTTAACCGCCGCATAGGCCCATTCCTTCCAAAAATATCTATCTTTATTTTCGATATTGGCTATTTTAGAAGTTATGATAGGGATAAATAAAACGTTCTTGTTTATTTTTTCCGCAAAATGTTTATCTAATTTATCGCCGCCCTGCAATTCTACTTCATCCATATAAACATCAAACCTCTCTTTTAGCTGATTATAGATCATCCTCACCTCATCCCTGTCTTCTGAGTTAAAGCTTAAAAATATTTCACTATAAAAGAATTTTTTCTCAATGCTTTGTGAGCCTTCGTCCAGGTCTCTTTGTAACAGCCCGCTATATAAATCAAAAATGAATTGTTCAGTAGATCCTTCATAAAATTTAATAGCATAATTATTCATAAATACTACTGAGTTACTATCGTAACCTAAATCATCTATCATGTATTTGGGCTTTTTATCGATGTTATCAAAGTCCGATCTGTTTACATAACATAGTCTCAAAAAAAACCTCAAAAACCAATCCTTAAAATTACATCCCAGGAAAAGTAGATTAGCCTCAGAAAGCAAGTCTTTGAATTTTTTATATTTTTTATCATTTCCTATTAAATCCATAATCAGCTCAATAAAATCAGCCTCAGTTATAACATATGTAATAGGATCCTGAACATGATCGCCGAACAGATTAAACACTGTAGGATCGTTTATGGCCTGATTGAAGGTTTCTTCATTGCTGCCCAACCTTTTGGCATTAACTTTAAACTCTGTTGATTGTACCATGCCTCCGGGATAATATCCGTGGCTTGCAATAAGGTCAACGTTTCCGGTGCGGCACCGTGTGAGGGTACTCATTAACGTATTTAAAAATGTAGCGTTTACATAAAACTTGAAATTTTTTATGACAGATAACTGCACTATGGCATCATAAAACGAGGGTAATACTCCGTTCTTATCATATTGTTTAATCAATAAGCTTATTTCTTCTCTAAACGCCTGTCTTATTTCGGGATCTAACGGCTTTAAGCTATGAAATAATGAATGCATAATCTCTATACCCGTTCGGGCTGAGGGGTATAGCATTTTGAAAAATTGCTTTATACCTTCAATAGGTATATCGTCTTTTCTGGTAATAGCTAAAGATCTGTATTTTTCAAAAATTACTTTTGTTTCATCATCCACTCTGTTGTTAAACCGGTTTAACCTGTCTGCTGTAATATGTTTTCTTAAGTATTCAAATGCCAAAAACTCGAGTAGGGATAAGGTCTCAAGGGTAATGGTTCCATCTTCAGCTATTTTTTGTTTTTTTAGTTTATATAAATCGAACCCGATTACAGGAATAGTGGTATTTTTTTTTATTAATGTAATAAGTGTAGGAAGATGAATGTTGGTGTTAGGCATTATATTTTTGAATTTGATTTAAGTACTTAAAAATAAGTAAGTTAAATTATTAATCAAAACAATGGGTAATTATTAATTTATATAATTGATTTTAATAAAATATATTAACCTATATATAAATATTGCAACACAAAAAGGGTGGGATGAGAACACTCTTACAAAAAGAACGTTTTATTTGATGTCTTTGGATGAAAAATGTATTGCGAAAATTTGAGTTCTGTCGATAGGCGTCGTTACATTAAGTTTCTGTTAACTGGCCAAATTCGTCAGTACCAATACGTAATTTTGATTTCTATTTGATTTACTTATGAAATTGAAACTTATTCTTTGTATTGCCTCGGCAATCATTACCATAAAATCTGTAGCCCAAACACCAGGGAAAATAGCGCAAACCAACCAGGTGTTATTACCTAACGGTTGGAAATTGAGCCCCGCAGGCTATACATCACTGCCGCTTGGCGATTTACCATTAAATATGCAGATTTCTGCGTCGGGTAAATTAATGGCGGTAACCAATAATGGTCAAAGCACCCAATCGGTACAGTTGATAGATCCTAAAACCGAAAAACAACTGGATGAAAGAGTAGTAGGTAAATCATGGTATGGTTTGGCTTTTAGTCACGATGAGAAAAGACTGTACGCATCGGGTGGTAATGACAACTGGATAATGGCATTTCATATTGATGAAAATAAAATAGGCAAAGCCGATACCATTAAATTGGGCAGGCCCTGGCCAAAAAATAAAATATGCCCAACAGGTATAGCGGTTAACAAAGCCAACACAAGGCTGTACACCGTTACTAAGGAAGATAGCGCGCTGTACATTATTGATCCGGCTAATTTGAAAGTATTAAGTCATGTTAAGTTAGCGGCCGAAGCTTACAGCTGTATCCTATCGCCCGATGAAAAAATATTGTATATCTCCATATGGGGCGGTAGCGAGATAACTTGCTACAATACAGTAACCGGTACCATGAGCAGTATCCCGGCGGGTAGTCACCCCAACGAGTTATTGTTAAATAAAAATGGATCTATATTGTACGTAGCCAATGCCAATGATAACTCCGTTTCGGTAATCAATACGCTTACCCAAAAAACTACGGAGGTAATTTCAACTGTCTTGTATCCTACCAGTTTAACCGGATCAACAACCAACGGTCTTGCCTTATCGCCCGATGGTAAAACGCTTTATATTGCCAATGCTGATAATAATTGCCTTGCTGTATTTGATGTAAGCAAAACAGGTAATAGCCAAAGCCGCGGCTTTATTCCGGTGGGCTGGTATCCTACGGTTGTAAAAACATTGGGTAATAAAATAATGGTGGCCAATGGCAAGGGTTTTACTTCTATGGCCAATCCGCAGGGGCCGCAACCGATAAAAAAAGCGGATAACAGCGGCTATCAAAAGGGAGCCGTAAATAGCAAGGAGCAATATATAGGGGGCTTATTTAAAGGCACGTTATCCTTTATCACAGCGCCACAGCCTGAGCAGCTTAAGGTTTATACCAGACAGGTTTATGCCAATACACCTTTTAACGATAAAAAAACTATTTTGGCTGCAGGTGAAGATGGTAACCCTATTCCGCGCAGGGTGGGCGATAAATCGCCTATTAAGCACGTGTTTTATATCATTAAAGAAAACCGCACTTACGACCAGGTATTAGGCGATATGCCGCAAGGAAATGGCGATACCTCACTTTGTATTTTTGGCAATCACGTAACCCCAAATCACCATGCTATAGCCAGCAATTTTGTTTTGCTTGATAATTTTTATGTAGATGCCGAAGTAAGCGCTGATGGACACAATTGGAGTACTGCGGCATACGCAACAGACTTTATAGAAAAAACCTGGCCAACCAGCTACGGCGGTCGCGGTGGGAATTATGACTCAGAAGGCACCCGCCGTGCAGGCGACCCGAGGGATGGTTACATTTGGGATTATTGCAAAAGGGCAGGAGTAAGCTATCGCACCTATGGCGAGTTTGCTGACGACTATAAACCCAATATCAAATCGCTTGAAGGGCATTATTGCGTAAAATCGCCAAGCTTTGATTTGAATATAAAAGATATTACCCGCGAAGCCATTTGGGAGCATGATTTTGATTCATTAGTAAACATCAACGCAGTTCCGCAATTAAGTACCATCCGCATATCAAACGATCATACCAGCGGCCAGCATCGTGGAGCCATATCACCTATAGCTGCTGTTGGAGATAACGATCTGGCTATAGGCCGTTTTTTGGAACATTTGTCAAAAAGCCCTATCTGGAAAGAATCAGTAGTATTTATTTTAGAAGATGATGCCCAAAATGGGCCGGATCATGTGGACGCGCATCGTTCGCCTGTTTTTGTTGCAGGGGCCTATGTAAAACGTAACGCTGTTATTCATGATATGTACTCCACCTCGGGTGTGCTGCGTACTATTGAGTTGATATTGGGCTTGCCGCCAATGAGCCAGTATGATGCCGCAGCGTTGCCACTTTATAATTGCTTTTCTAATACGCCCGATCTTTCGCCATACGTAGCCGAACCCGCCCAGGTTGATTTGGAACAACGCAATGTGGCGGTAAATGAAAGCAGCAGGAAATCAGCCTCATTTAATCTGGCAAAAGAGGATGCTGTACCTGATCTGATACTGAACGAAGTAATTTGGAAATATGTAAAAGGCGAGAACGCAACTTTGCCGGCCCCAAAACGCAGCGCATTTGTTATGTTGGAGAAAAAGAAAAAGGACGATGATGACTGATGAGCCTAAAGACGAGGCCTAAGATTTTAATAAAAACAAATTCATAATTTAGAAGGTTTTTAATAACCAATTCTATTTTTCATATGGCCATATTAGAAAATGACTTTTTAAAGGTTGAGATCAGCACAAAAGGGGCGCAGTTAAGCTCGCTGCGCAACAAGGCAACCGGCACCGAGCGTATGTGGCAGGCCGATGCTAATATTTGGCCATGGCATGCGCCAAACCTGTTCCCCGTGGTGGGTGGTTTAATAAATGATGAGTTGCTGGTTAATGGTAAGGCTTATCATATGTCGCGCCATGGTTTTGCCCGGCAATCGGAGTTTATTTTGCTGGAGAGCGATGAGCTGCACGCCGTGTTTTCACTGCCAAATTCTGAACATACGTTGCAGGTTTATCCTTATAAATTTGATTTTCAGATATTGTACACCCTTATTGATAATGCTTTACGCTTAACGTATAAGCTTATCAATCTTGATAAACAAACCATTTATTT
Organism: Bacteroidota bacterium; assembly: GCA_013286985.1. Next base: position 29,993 of record JABDEQ010000006.1, read on the forward strand.
TTCTGTTGGCGGGCATCCCGCTTTTAATGTTCCCTTTAATAAAGGCGAGAATTATGAGGACTATTACCTGGAGTTTGAAACGGAAGAACACCTGGAAACACACCTGTTATCAAAAGAAGGCTTTTTTAATGGCGAGGTTCATCCCGTACCGACACCTAAAAATAAACTGTATTTAACACGTAATCTGTTTGATGCCGATGCGCTGGTATTTAAAGATCTCCGCTCAAGGGAGGTATGTATTAAAAGCGATAAACACGATCAATCCCTTTCAGTTGAATTTCCGCATTTTAATTATTTAGGTATTTGGGCCAAAGGTGGCGCCGATTTTGTTTGTATTGAGCCGTGGTTAGGCTGTGCCGATACAGCCGGTAAACATGTTGATATCAGCGAAAAAGAAGATATCCAGAAATTGGCGCCAGGGCATGTTTTTGAGGCGGCGTTTTTTATCAGTATATAAGGTTTTCTCATATTCATAGCGATGGGTTTTAAACCCATCGCTAAACGCATAATAATGAATTTATGACTGCTGATCCAACCAAAAGATTTACCGACAGGGTTGATAATTATGTTAAATATCGCCCCGATTATCCCGCTGAGGTAATCACCTACCTGCAACAGGAATGCGGATTAACAAGCGATTCAGCAATTGCCGATGTAGGCGCAGGCACCGGTATTTTTACCGGTTTGCTGCTAAATAAAGGTTATAAAGTTTATGCTGTTGAACCCAATGAAGCCATGTTGCGGGCGGCTATTGATCAATACGCTGATAATCACCAATTTATACCTGTAACTGGTACCGCAGAGGCAACAACACTGTCGCCAAACAGCGTGGAAATGATAGTTTGCGCACAGGCTTTCCATTGGTTTAATGAGCAAAAAACTGCTGTTGAGTTTAATAGAATATTAAAACCCGGTGGTAAAGTGGCATTGATATGGAACAATCGCCTTCCCGACGCTGACGATTTTTCTAAAGCCTATGAAAGTTTGTTGAAAAATGGTGGTATTGATTACAACAAAGTGAACCATCGCAACATTGGCGAAATTAACTTTAAGGGATTTTTTAAAGATGGCAAATATCATGTAACCAAATTCCCCAATGCGCAGGTTTTTGATTTGGAGGGGTTGTTTGGCCGTGCATTTTCATCATCGTACGTACCACAACAGGATACCGAAGCAGGCCAAAAATTCAAAACGCTATTGGCAGATATTTTTAACCGTTATAATACCGGCGGCAAAGTGAGCTTTTATTACCAAACAGAAATTTACCTGGGCCAGGTTTAAACGGTTTGCTCCGCCTCAGGGATCTTTCTCATTTCCTCTTTAGCCTTGCTGAACCAAACCCGGTTAGCTTTTCGCTCAACGGGGCCCAATTGTGGCTCTTCATTCAGCATATCTGTAAAAATTTGACGGGCGTCTTTTTCCCGGCCCGCACGTATTAAAAAAAGACCGTATTGATAGCGCGGTTCAAAATAAGAATAGCGGCCTTTCATCGCTTTAAATTCATTTTCGGCTTGCTCTGTTTCTCCCAAATTCTCCAGCGCAATTGCGTAAGCAATATGTGCCCTTGAGCGTGCAAACTGGGGTAACTTATACAGCTTTTTACCCAAGGGGATAACCTCATTATAACGTTTTTGCTCAAAATATGCAATCATTAATTGCATCATCACATGCTCGTTTTCGGCAAATGCGCCGGTAAGGCTGCCGGTATACAAATCAATAGCTTTATCAGTAAGTCCTGTCGCTAAATAAGCATCGGCCAAATTTATCTTGTTGGCAAAAGTATCGGTAAAGCGCAATTGCTCTTCCAGCTTTTTGATGTTCACCTTTGGGGTTAGTACCGGCATGGTGCTCGCTATTGGCCTTTTAAAAATGCTGCGGTTGTTATTAAGTACCTCCCGGTAAATGTAAAATACGCTGCCTAAAAGAGGCAAAAATATGATGAAAAAAATCCAGTTGTTTAAAGTTCCCCTACGGTAGCTGTGTACAGCGCAGTAAACCTGTAAAGCAATAATAATATAGTAATAGGAGCCGTAGTTAAAAAACATCTGTTTGTGGTGATAAATCTAATCCAAAAATAAAAAAATAACACATTAATTAATACGAAGAGCGTGTTTATGGTGCAACAAAATTGTTCACTATATTTTTATAAAATAAATACTATCTTGCAACTGGTGTCTTCCTTTTAAAAACCGCGTTTGCTGATGGCGCCTGCAATACCCTCAACAGGAATTAACCTGTTGAAATAATTTTTTGCAGGTGAAATTTTTAAATAATTCTACAAACAACATACTATTTTTACCGGGAAACTCCATCCCGATGATCAAGCAATCAGCAGTCTTTTCCATAACCTTAATAAATCGCAATGACTGAAAACAAACCTTTTTCATTTAAAGAGCATATTGCCATTTTTAAACATCTCACCAGGTGGACGTTATTGGTATTTCCGGTGGCAGTGGTTATTGGTAGTATGGTGGCTTTTTTTTTATGGTTGCTTAGCACGGCAATACATTTTAGGTTTAGCCATCCGTGGCTGTTGCTTTTACTGCCATTGGCTGGGTTATTGATTCATTTTATTTATCAGTCGGTAGGTAAATCATCCGAAAAGGGCAACAACCTAATTACCGAGCAAATTCATGAAGCCGGCGGCGGAATCCCCAAACGCATGGCCCCCATTATTTTAATCACAACGGTTATAACCCATTTATTTGGCGGCTCAGCCGGGCGCGAAGGTACTGCTGTGCAGATAGGGGGCAGCATAGCTGCTATGTTTGGCCGGTGGTTTAAGTTAACCGGGGCAGATATGCGCATTATTTTGATAGCAGGTGTCGCTGCAGGTTTTGGTGCCGTTTTTGGCACGCCGGTTACCGGAGCGGTATTCGCCATGGAAGTATTAACCATCGGTAAAATTCAATACCATGCTTTATTGCCTGCCCTTATAGCAGCTTTTATTGGCGATTTAACGGTTAAAGTATGGAGGGTAACTCATGTACAATATCATATAGATCCTATTGCCGCTAATGTTAATCTGTTCACTGGCTTTTTTCATTTCGATATGCTATTGTTGGGCAAAGTGATCATCTCATCGGCGGCTTTTGGTTTAGCCAGTTTCCTTTTTGCGCGAATGGTACACGAAATAAAAAGCTTGAGCCTTAAATTGTTTAAATATAAATGGATGATCCCTGTTTTTGGTGGATTGATAATTATTGGCCTTACGCTACTCATTGGTAAACCCGACTATTTAAGTTTAGGCGTTGATGCCGAGCATCCCGGTGCGGTAACTATTCCATCGGCGTTTACCGCCGGGGGCGCTGACACCTGGAGCTGGCTCTGGAAAACCATATATACTACCATTACGTTGGGTACTGGTTTTAAAGGAGGCGAGGTAACACCCTTGTTTTATATTGGCGCCACATTGGGGAATACACTTTCGGGATTGTTGAATGCCCCGGTGAGCCTTTTTGCAGCATTAGGATTCATTGCCGTTTTTTCCGGTGCTACCAATACGCCTTTGGCTTGTACATTTATGGGCGTTGAGCTTTTTGGCGGCGAGCATGTGCTGCTGTTTGCGGTGGCTTGTTTTACGGCTTATATTTTTAGCGGGCATTCGGGCATTTATAGCGCCCAGCGCATTGGTGTGCCTAAAATATTGGGCGATGATTACGCCGATGATCCCTCACTGGCAGATGCTATGAAGCGCAGGGGATATCTGCACCAAAAACTGAGAAGATACCGCCTTTCATTTAAAAAAAGTGATGGCAAGGAATAAAATTAAAGAGCAAAGCCACCCGAAAGGTGGCTTTGCTCTTCAATAATAAAGGGATGGTCTATTTTACAGCAAGTAAATCCACTTTTTCAATGGTTGGGGCTATCGCCAATAATTCGGGTGCTTTTTCCATTAATGCTTTTGCAATAGGGCCGTTGAGATGAGCATCGCGACCATGCTCATTTTCAAATGTATCAAAAATGCCAAAGCTTGATGGGCCGAATTGTAACGCATACCAACTCACCGTTTCCTGTTCGGCCTGTGCAAGGACTAATGCACTTTTAATAAAATCTGCTAATTCCTGTTCTTTTCCGGCTTTGGCTTCCAGCCTTGCCAATAATGCTAATTTAACCATGATGTTTTTTTAAGATAATTATGTTGATATAAAAGGCCTGTCAATAAATAAAACGCAGGTCTTTGGTGTTTAGTCGCTCTAAAGCAAGAAACCTTACATTTATTTAAGAAATAAATAAGCCATGTTTGGTTTGATATTTATTTCCATAATGTGAGTCGCGAAATATTAAATAAGGTAATAACCAATATTGGACTTTTTGAAGGGGAAAATGATCGTAAAAATTTAACAACGATTAAATACCCAGAATCTGCTTCATCCACAAAGGGATCAACTTTTTACGTTCCTGCATTAACTGGTAAAATTCATCACTATTAAAATTACCGGTTTGCAATAACTGTGGCCGGGTTAAAAATGGAAACATAATCATGCCAGAAATATTCCAGATAATGTTTATGGGGTGAAAACTTATTTTACCATCGGTTTCCAATGCTCTTAGCTGTTGTGCAAAATGAGAGTTGATTAATGTTTTGATATTGCTGATGATCGGCAGCTTGCTTGACCCTGCCATTACCTCATTCACCATAAAAAATGGGAAGTCGGGATTTTCTAATACCTGATCAATATAATAACCAACGCAAATTTCAATCTTTTCAAACAGGGAGGTGTTTTCGTCATTTAAAACAGGCTCCACTTTATTAAAAAGCTTTTGAATGGTTTCTTCCATAATAAAGGCGAACAGTTTTTCTTTACTGCGGAAGTAATAGTTAACAGAAGCAACATTAATGTCGGCCTCCATCGCAATGTCACGTATGGTTGTAGCCAGAAATCCCTTTTTTGTAAAGATCATTCTGGCCACATCCTTTATTCTTTCTTCCGTTGAAACCTCTGTTGCTTCTGCCATAATTAAATATTATTTTCAAATCTAATTATTGCAGAACAAATATTCACTTAAATAAGTTCCCCATTTAATGCGTGTCCGTGATGGCTTTTTGCCCTTTTTTAAATGGCGCCAGGTAAAGTAAGGGAATGCTAATGAGCATAACCACACCAACTACCCAATAAGCGTCATTATAGCTAAGCAGTGCACTTTGCTGGTTAACAACACCATCAATAGCGCGGTAAGCTAAATTGGTAGCATCCAGCATGGATTTACCCTTAGCCATAAAAGCATGTACATAGCCATTAAATCTTTCAGTATAATAAGGATTATAAATATTAACATAACTTAAAAGGTTATTACGGTGTGTAGCCGAACGGACGTGTATCAATGTAGTTAGGCCCGCAATGCCAAATGAACCACCTAACTGGCGCATCATGTTATTTAAACCGGCACCCTGACCAATTTCGTGCCCTTTTAAACTGCCTATTGCTAATGTGGTAAGCGGAACAAAAAGCAATGCTAACCCGATACCCCTGATAGCTAAGGGCCAGAAAAAGTCGCCGGTCCCGGTAGCCAGTGTTGAGTGGCTCAGCATTAAGGAAAATATAAAAAATAAAATCATTCCGCCTGTGGCCATAAGTTGAGCAGGTACGCCCCTGTTAAGCATAATGCCAATAAAAGGCATCATCACCACGGTAAACATACCACCGGGAAACAGCACTTCGCCGGTTTGCTGTGCCGTGAAGCCCAACAAGCTCTGGCAAAAAACCGGGAAAACAAAGGTTGATCCGTAAAGGCCCACCCCTAAAACAAATGAGGTGAACATCCCTGCCGAAAAGCTCCTGTTCCGCATAATTTTAAAGTTCACAATGGGGTGATCGGTGCTCAGTTCTCTCCATATAAAAAGCAACAGGCCCAGTACGGCTGTAACAGTTAACACAATAATGTAGGGGGTCGAAAACCAGTCCTCATCTTCACCTTTTTCTAATATGGTTTGCAGGCTACCTACCGATATGGCTAACAGGCCAATTCCCCACCAGTCAATAGGCTTGTCTTTGCCTGTACTCGGGGTTGATCGTACAAAAAGATAAGTAAAGGTGGCGGCCAAACAGCCCACGGGGATGTTTACATAAAAAATCCAGCGCCAGGCAGCATGATCGGTAATATAGCCGCCTATAGTTGGGCCAATAGTTGGGCCTACAACTGCTCCCAGGCCAAATAAAGCAGTAGCAGTACCAACCTGGTTAGGTGGCCAGGTATCCAGCAGGATAGCTTGCGATGTTGATAATAAGCCACCGCCGGCAAGTCCCTGCAATACGCGGAAACCTACTAGTTCGGTAAGGCTATGTGCATTTCCGCACAAAAAGGATGCGATGGTGAATAAAATGATGGAGGCCAGGAAATAATTTTTCCGGCCAAAAAAGCTACCCAGCCAGCCCGACATGGGTAAAATAATAACATTAGCCACACTGTAACCGGTAACTACCCAGGCTGCATCGGTTAAAGTGGCACCCAGGTTCCCCTGTATTTGGGGGATGGAAACGTTTACAATAGTGGTATCAATTAACTCCAGCAATGAAGCTGTAATTACAGTAATGGTGATAATCCATTTTCTAAATCCGGTCTCTGCCATCTCGATATGTTTATTTCAATTGATGTAAGCTTTAAAAACACATCAAAATTAATCAATCGATTAATTAAAACAATTGTTTAAAACGTTTGATGATATTTATGGCATTTTTATGACAGCGATGAAGCGACAGATGCAAAAAGGAAATTATTTTTCTATATTAACAGCGTTAGGAAGTTTCATAACGATAGGAAAATAGTGGGAAAGGGATTTTAGCCTAATGAAAAATGTAAACAGCAATGGGAAACTACAGCATCGTTTTAATTATACTGGCTATTATGATAGGCCTGTCGGCAGTTGCTGACAGGATAAAATTACCTTACCCGGTATTGCTGGTGACCGGGGGCATTGCTATTGGTTTTATGCCATGGTTGCCCAAAATTTCACTCGATCCGGAGATTGTTTTTCTTATTTTTTTGCCGCCCTTGTTGTTTGAGGCCGCTTTTAATATTTCTTTTGCCGAATTTAAAACCAATGCCAATACCATTGGTACACTGGCAATAACACTGGTTTTTTTAACAACGGTGGGCATTGCTGTAGTGGCACATTACATGGTGCCGGGCATGAGCTGGCCACTGTCGTTCGTTTTGGGTGCTATCCTTTCGGCAACGGATAGTGTGGCGGCAACCAGTATAACTAAAGGGCTCAATCTGCCACATAAAACCATTACCATACTGGAGGGCGAAAGCCTGGTGAATGATGCCTCGGCACTGGTGGCTTACCGTTTTGCCGTGGCTGCCGTAACCGGTACCGCATTTATAATATGGAAAGCGTCCATCCAGTTTATAATACTAATGGGCGGCGGTTTACTGGTTGGCTTCATAATGGCCAGAATATTAATGTTTGTTTTAGATCGGGTAAGGAAAAATAACCTGGTGGCTATCAGCTTTATGCTTTTGCAGCCCTTTATAACTTACCTGGTTGCCGAAGATTTTAAGGTATCTGGCGTTATTGCGGTGGTTACGTTGGGTTTAGTAATGGCCCGTATAAAAAGTAAAGATGTCCCTGTTGAACTACGGCAACAATCCAAATCAATATGGGATATTATTATTTTTTTGCTGAATGGCTTAATTTTTATTCTCATCGGCCTGCAATTGCCTTTTGTGGTAAAAAGCATCACCAATAACCACACCTTGTTACTGTATATAGGGTATGCATTTTTAATAACCTTAACGGCTTTGCTTTTACGGATGGCCCGGGTATTTTTGCAAAAAATAAATCTTCAGCGTGCTTTTAAAAAGGGCCATAAAAAGATAACCGAAGGCGCACTGCTCGATCATAAAAATAGCCTGGTTATTAGTTGGTCGGGCATGCGGGGTATTGTTTCGCTGGCCATTGCTATTGGCTTGCCGCTTACCTTAAAAGATGGGAGTCCGTTTCCGCAGCGGGCCGCTATCATCTTTATTTCAGTAATGGTGGTGCTTTTTACGCTTATTGGGCAAGGCCTGTTTTTGCCCTGGCTGGTTAAGCGTTTAAAGCTTTAAAAGATAGCTGGCAGTACAGATTCCCGTTGTAATAAATGCCCTAATTTCTCATCCCAACTCATCCTTCAATAAACACAGCTATTGGTTTGCATTAATAAATTTTCTTACATTTATTATCGCTCAATTTTCTTTCAATTTTAAACCTTCAGCTTGGACACACTATTTAACATTAGTACTACACAAAATATTTATGGAAATGAGTTGCTGAAACTTTCCCTATCGGTTGTAATTGGCTGCGCACTTGGCCTGGAACGCGAAATAAGGGGAAAATCAGCAGGCTTCCGAACATTGGCGCTCATATGTTTTGGCGCTACCATTTTTACCATTTGCTCTTACTTGTTGGGAGTACAGGATAACCGCGACCGTATAGCGGCCAATGTGCTTACCGGCGTAGGGTTTTTAGGTGCAGGAGTAATATATCGCACCAATGTGTCTATCTCCGGTATTACTACCGCTGCATCTATTTGGGTAGCTGCAGCTATCGGTATGCTTATTGGCATAGGCGATTACTTGTTGGCTGTAATTGCGGGATGTTTCTCTTTGGTTATTCTTTATGCGCTCGACTTTGTTCAGATGAAGATTGATTACCAGTTTGAGCACCGCAGCTATAAAGTTGTTTTTATGAAGGAGATGGAAGTGGAAACCTTTTACAAACATGTGAAATCACTTAATATTAAGCTGCACCGGTCAAAATTATATCGTAATGACAGCCAGATAACGGTTGAATTTGAAGTGTCAGGCAAAGAATCTAACCTGCACCTGCTTAATCAATGGATGGTGGAAAATAAGCTGGTACAATGTTTTGAATGGTAGAAGTTTCTTTTTGTTATTAATACCCCATATTAAAAAATAAGATGATGAACTCAATTGCTGAAAGGTTAGAAGCATTTAACAAGGATCTGATTCCTGACAAGCTTCAAATTAAGTACAAGTACATGTCGCAAAACGCGTTTAGCTTTTTAAGAGGTACTTGCCATTTGTTTTATGAGGATTTAAGTAAAGTTAAAGATTTCCCCACGTCGCCAAATACCTGGATCTGCGGTGACCTGCACCTGGAAAACTTTGGCAGTTTTAAGGGAAACAACCGCATGGTTTATTTTGATTTGAATGATTTTGATGAAGCTATGCTTGGCCCGGCAGCCTGGGAAGTAGCCAGAATGCTCACCAGTATTTTTGTTGGCTTTAATTCCTTTAAAATTGATCCGGCCGAAGCGCAAAAAAATGCAGACTTATTTCTATCAACCTATACCAAAATACTGGCCGGCGGAAAGGCTTATTCTATTGATCCCCGCACGGCTGCAGGCATTGTAAAAAGCTTTTTAAAAAATATAAAAAAACGTAAAGAGACTGATCTGATTAAAAAGGTTGCCGACGAAAAGGGCGGTCAGTTTAAAATAAAAATTGATAACCGCACGCATTTTGATCTGGATAAAAAATTAAAGGCCGAATTAATATCCCATTTAACAGAATGGATAAAAAGTAAAAAAGGATGGTCGGCCAATTATGTTGTTAATGATGCGGCCTTTAGGGTAGCTGGTACGGGCAGCGTAGGCTTAAAGCGGTACATGTTTTTATTGCAGAGCACTAAAAGCAAAAAGAAATACCTGCTGGTTGATATGAAGGAGGCTGTTCAATCGTCACTAACGCCGTATAATCTGGTTAAACAGCCGGTTTGGAGTTCGAATGCGGAGCGTGTTTTGTCAATTAAGCAGCGTATGCAAAATATACCACCCGCATTGCTGGGGCCAAGTTCTTTTAAGGGCGATATTTATGTTTTGCAGGAAATGCAGCCCCTTGCCGATAAAATGAATTTTGCGTCAATAGCCACAAAAGACGATTGCCTGGAAATGATTATTAAAGACATGGCCATACTAACAGCATCGGCACAAATACGAAGCGGCGGTATGCAAAACTCGGCCATAATTGATACGTTAATGGCATTTGGTAAGCAAAAGGATTGGCAGCAGCCTTTGTTAAACTACGCCATTAATTACGCGAAACAAGTAGCTAAAGATTATAATGAATTTATGGCTGACTATAAAGATATAGTAGCCACTGTTGAGCATAGCGAAACCAATTAACCAATTATATCTACTTATTGAACCTTAAATTATGTCAGACCGCCGAAAGTTTTTGAAGCAGTTAGGGAGCACCGTTGTGCTTACCTCTGCCACACTTTCAAGCTTTGCAGCTATGGAAGATCATGAAAGAAGAATATTACAGGCCCAAAAAAGAATCAGCTCAAATGATAAAATACGCATAGCTACCATTGGCATGGGTATTATGGGTTATAACGATACCCGGGCGGCATTAACCTGCCCCGGCGTTGAGTTGGTGGCTTGCTGTGATTTGTACCAGGGACGCTTGCAGCATGCTAAAGAAGTTTTTGGCGCCAATATTTTTACGACAAATAATTACCATGAGATTTTAGACAGGAAAGATATTGACGCGGTAATTATAGCGACAAGCGACAACTGGCACAGCACTATTGCTATAGCAGCCATGCATAAAGGCAAGGCCGTTTATAGCGAGAAACCGATGGTGCACTACATCAGTGAGGGTTTGGCCGAAGTTAAAGCACAGCAGGAAACAAAGGCCATATTTCAGGTGGGGAGTCAGCGGGTAAGTAGCCTGGCTTTTCAAAAGGCTAAAGAATTATATGAGGCTGGTGCCATAGGCCAAATAAACTCGGTAGAGGCTTCGTTTAACCGTCAGGATGCACAGGGTGCCTGGCAATATACCATTCCGCTGGATGCCTCAACCCAAACAGTAAATTGGGACAGGTTTCAGGCTTTGGAAAAAACAAAATTACCTTACGAGAGCAACCGGTTTTTCAGGTGGCGCAATTACCGCGAATACGGAACAGGTGTCGCCGGCGATTTGTTTGTTCATCTTTTATCAGGCATTCATTTTATAACCGGTTCTAAAGGGCCGGATAAGATTTTTTCTATTGGTGGTACTTATTATTGGAAAGATGGGCGAAATGTGCCTGATGTAATGACAGCGGTTATTGAATATCCAAATACCAAAGAACACCCGGCATTCCAGGTAGCATTACGGGTTAATTTTATAAGCGGCGAGGGTGAACGTTCCTCCACAAAAATTATAGGATCAGAAGGTGTAATTGATTTGGATGATGACCAGGGCTTTACTATCCACAAAAATAGAATGGCAGCTGCACCAGGTATAGGCGGATGGGATTCGTTAGGCACATTTACTAACGATATGCAAAAACAATTGCTCAATAATTATAACACCAAATATACTGATGCAGATAAGCAGCGGCCGGTGTTGCCGGGCGTAACCTACCAATCGCCGCAGGGTTATAACGCGTCAAATGATCATTTTGCCAATTTTATGGATGCTATCCGTAACGGTAAACCTGTGGTGGAAGACGCTGTATTTGGTTTCAGGGCTGCCGCACCATGCCTGGCCTGCAATGACAGCTATTTCCAAAACAAAGTAATCCACTGGGACCCAATCAATATGCGGATTTTGAGCTGAAAGCCGAGAGCGCAGAGCTGAAAGCATAAAGCGAAAAGCCCAAAGCATAAAACCACGAGCTGGCGTATAAAAGAAAAGCACAAAGCGTAAAGTAGGATTTCCCCGCTTTAAGCTTTGTGCTTTCTGCTCTTTTTTTAGCTTTCTGCTTTTAGCTCTTTCTCAGCTTTCAGCTCTTTTATTGTTTTTCAAACCGCGCTGCCCAGCCGCCACCTGATGCCATTTTAATGGTCAGTTTGTCTTTAGCTGTTACGGTGATTATTTTCTTAGTGTAATCAGTGCCGTCGCGGTCGGCGTTAACGCCATCTTCAAAAATGGTTGCTTTATAGCTGCCATTGCCTAAAAAAGAAAGATCGACGGTTATTTCGCGCTCGTTCCAGTTGGTCATAGCGCCGGCGTACCAGGTGGTTCCTTTTTTGCGGGCCATGCTGATGAATTCGCCCACTTTGCCATCTAGCGCAACGGTTGCGTCAAAAATGGTAGGTATGGCGGCAATAAAATCAGTGCTTTCCTGTTCGCGCTGATAAATGGTGGGGTTATCTGCCAGCATTTGCAGCGGTGCCTCAAATATGGCATACATAGCCAATTGGTGGCTGCGTGTGCCCTGTGTCATCGGGTTTGAATTTACAGGTCTAAAATTACCTTTTGATGCATTACGCATACCACCCGGCGTATAATCCATCGGTCCCGACATCATCCGGATAAACGGAATGCTTACATCATAAACCGGTTGATTATCAACGCCCCATTTCATATTTTCCAGTCCTTTTACGCCCTCGCAATTAACAATATTGGGCCAGGTACGTTGTATACCGCTTGGTTTATACATGCCATGGTAATCAACCAATAAATGATGCTCAGCCGCCTTTTGTGCAATTTCATATAGGGAGCTTACCATTTTTTGGTCATCTCGGTCTATAAAATCAATCTTAAAGCCTTTTACCCCCATTTGTTCAAATTTGGTAAACAGGGCATCCGTATTGCGGGTAATGCCATACCAGGTTGACCATAAAATAACGCCCACATTCTTTTGCTTACCATAGTCAACCACCTGCTGTACGTCCAGCTTCAATTTGTTCAGATCCCCATCGTCCGACCATCCTTCATCAATAATAATATACTCCAGTTTATTTGCTGCCGCGAAGTCAATATAATATTTGTAGGTGGGCACATTAATACCGGCTTTGAAATCAACATGGGTAATGTTCCAGTCGTTCCACCAGTCCCACGCTACTTTACCCGGTTTAATCCACGACAGATCTGCAATTTTTGATGGTGCGCCCAAACGCTGCATCATATCATTATCGGCCAGTTGCTTGTCTTCGGTGCTTATTACCACCACACGCCATGGAAAGCTGCGTGTGCCGCTGGTTTTAGCAATATAGTTTGCGCGGCTTTTAACGGAGTAGTTTATCCGGTTTAAAAACTCTTCGGTAGGATACTGGGCAAATACACCATGCAGGTTTTGGCTTGAACCAGGCGAAAGATACATGCCCGGATAATCCTGTATATCGGCTTCCAATACAACCGCTTTTACAGGATTGCCCACATCAACCAGCACCGGCAAAAAAGCCAGCGTATCTTTTTTAATGGCCGATAGGCTTAAATTATCATAATGCGCTTCAAATGAAGTATTAAATTTATCCTTATTGCGGTAATCATTGGCAAATGGTAAAAAGGCCTTGTCGTCGTCCTTAAAATTAAAGTTAGCCTCTTCATTCAGAATGGTAATTTCTCCTTGTTTCTGCGTAAAGAAACGATAGGCTACGCCATCATTATAAGCTCTGAAAATAAGGCCGTAATCGCCTTTAAAAGTTAAAGTAAGCTGGTTGTAATTGTCGGTAACGGTCGCCTTTTTATAAATCGGCGTATTAATGGTTTGATTTACCGAAACAGTTGCCGATTTTTTAACTGCCGCATTTTTACCCAATACTTCGCCGCCTTCCAGGTCAATAGCTATTGCTGATGGAGTAATTACTTCAGTAGCCTCACGCTTAACAGACCAGTTAATGTTACTGCCGGTAGTTACTGTTAAATTGACTTTGCCATCCGGCGATTTTACAGTAAAAGTTTTGTTTGATTGTGCCAGTACCAGCCCTGCCGGGAAGATGGCACAAAGCAGCATGATTACTTTAAATTTCATTACGCAATAATTAGGATTTTAGCCTTGGTTTATAATCGATCCGAAGCTATGTAAATCCTGATGAATTATATAATGTGTTTTTGACGTTTTTTATTCAATTGCCAATGGATTTGAATTGAGGTTATGTCGCTCGCAGAGGGGACTCACCCGAACATCGCTACGCTTGTTCACCCTCTTTACCGCGGGGCGGTAAAGAGGGTTGGGGGAAATATTTTTTTCTTCCCTCTTTATGACTTGTCATAGAGAGGGTGGTCCAGCGCAGCGTCGACCGGGTGAGTTAACTATACACCAGAAAAGCCAGGCTGTATTTACTCATTAACCGCCTCAGGAAATCTCAGTATCAATTGTGGATCAGGAATATTTTGAAGATATTTTTCTTTTTCGGAGTAGCGGCACACGCCGGGATAGTCGCCTTGCTTACCTTCCATATCAAACATCAACTGAAAATGCAGGTGCGGCGGCCAGTTGCCATTTTCGGCCATAGTGCCAAATGCAGCCAACGGTTGATTGACATTAACCGGCATACCCACATACAAACCCTGCAGACTTTGGCTATTCAAGTGTCCGTATAATGAATAAAGCTTCAAATCATCCAACTGGTGTTTTAGAATGATGGTGGGGCCATAATCGCCAAAGTTGGCGTTATTATTAAAGCTATGTACCTTGCCCTGTAACGGGACGTAAACAGGCGTACCTGCTTGAGCCCAGATATCGACACCTAAATGCAGACGACGGGGTTCATCCGCCGTATCAAAATGGCTGCTGCGCGCGTAAATGGTGCGGTGTTCCATATAACCGCCAATACCGTATTTGCAGTTGTTTTTTTGCAGCTGCTCATCAATCCAGCTACTGAATTTTGCAGTGTCGCCAAAAGTGTCGCTGCTTAATTCGGTATTACTTGCCGTAAAATTGAAATGATATAACCGATCGGTGGTTGAATCAAAGTCAACAACTTTCCCAATAAGATGCGGGTTCGCCTTAAAATATTCGCTTAACTGAAGATGGGCATCCATTAAATTATAACTATTCGGTATCAGGCTGCCGCTCTTCTTTGTTTATTTTTTCAAATATTTTGTCCATGCGTTCTACGTAGTCGCCGGTATCATCTACAAAAAATTCCAGTTGAGGTATTACCCGTACCTGGTCTTTTATACGCGCGCCAAGCTTATACCTAATTTCGGACGAATGCGACTTTATAGTTTGCAAAGCCAGTTGTGAGTTGTTATTGTTAAAAAAGCTTAAAAATATCCGCGCTATAGCCAAATCGGGGGTTACCCTTACTTTGGTTATGGTAATTAATGTATTTGGTAAATAGTTTATCCCTTCGCGCTGAAATATTGCTGCCAGGTCCTGTTGTATTACTCCTGCAAATTTTTGCTGACGTTTTGATTCCATGATGTTATTTAAACTGAAAGGTAAAGAGCGCCTGTACCTTTCGTGTAATTCTCTATAATTTTTTTGTTCCCAGCTTTCTGCTTTAGTCTTTCTGCTCTAATCTTTCTGCTTTCCGCTCAATTGCACATATCCTGCGGTATTTCTTTTGTGATTTTTATGAGCTTTTTTATCACCAGCGTGCTGTCATATTCAGATCCCAGCCCATCTTTGCCCGATCGTATCTTTACTCCCTCTACTTCAACATAAACGGGTAAATAAGGTTTTTCAAAATTCAATTGCGAATATTTTAACTCCAGCTGCCGCGAACTGTCGGTAACCCAAAATTCAGTTCCGTTGTCGCAATCTCTAAATAATTTCACTTCCGGCCCAAAGCTGTAAACCCCTTTATAAACAATAGGATTCTTATTGCCTGAATTGCCTTTGCAGGCAATAAAAACAATAATCCCCATAAATAATAAATATTTCACAGGCCTTAAATGCATAGGATAGTGATATTATAAATCCTGTTTAATATCGTTTAGTCCCTTAATACTTAACCTTGCGCTTATGCCCGATGCAATAACTGCAATTGCACCTACGGTTAAAAATACCAAACCAAAGTCCGAAAGTCGCAATGCCACCGGGTACGCATCCATTACCGACATCCGGGAACCCATTTTTACCAAACCAAAACGTTGCTGCAATATACAAAATATCAACCCCAAAACTATACCGGCAATACACCCTATAATTGATATCATCATTCCCTCAAAAAAGAATATACCCTGAATCAATTGTTTGTTTGCGCCCAGGCTGGTTAAAATAGCAATGTCCTTGCGTTTATCAATAACCAGCATAGTTAACGAGCCAATAATATTAAATATGGCAATAATTAATACAAACGTTAGTATCATAAATATAAACCAACGTTCGTAGTTTAATGTTTTATAAAGTTCAGTGTCCTGCTCTTTTCTGTTTTTTACGGTATAATCGGTACCTATTTTATTCTGAATGGCGTTTTGTACGGCATCAATATTAGTGCCCTTTTTATAATTAATTTCGATAGACGATACATTTACCGGTTGCCCGAGTAAATCGCGCACGAAGCCGATGGGGGCTATTACGATGTCATCAAACTCCTGTTCAATCGCAAATACGCCCGATGGATAAATGGATCGAACTACAAATTCGTCCAAAGGATTGGTGCCTGGCCTGCTGTCGCGGCGGGGTGCATATATTTCAATTGGCGCAAACTGATCGTGTATGTTGATGCTTAAGCTACTTTGAATATTTGAGCCGATAACTGCATAATCTTTCCCTTCGGCATGCAGGGTAAAAGTTCCGCTTTGGATGGTGCTGTCCAATTGCCGGTTTTTTAAAAATTCATCGCTTACCCCTCTGATGGTTCCTATAAACGGTTTGTTGTCATACCTGATCAGCGCTTTCTCCTGCAAAACGGTGGTGTACGAAAAAACGCTGGGATCATTATGTAGCGAATTAAAATATACCGTATTAGGGTTAAATGTTTTCCCCAGCCTGGGTTCAATTTTTAT
This sequence comes from Bacteroidota bacterium, assembly GCA_013286985.1. The sequence goes on from JABDEQ010000006.1 coordinate 46,616, forward strand.
TTCGGGAGTAAAATTGCTGTATAACGATAGGATTACTTCTTCAAACCCGTTAAATACTGATAGAATGATAATTAAAGCAGCACTGCCAATTAAAACCCCCAGCATAGAAATACCCGAAATAATATTGATAGCATGCATTTTCTTGCGCGAAAACAGGTACCTTTTTGCTATGTAGACCGACGTATTCAAATGGAAAGTGGTAAGTGTTGGTTTGTTGATTTTTGTGTGATAAGCTTAACGAATGGCCTAAGTTAAGAAAGGATTATTCTTTTTTTCATAACCTATAGTAGTTTCGGGGCCGTGACCTGGATATACTGTGCAGTCATCGGGCAAGGTAAAAAGTTTTTGTTCGATATTTTCAACCAGTTGGGTGAAACTGCCGCCGGGCAAATCTGTACGGCCTATGCTGTTTCTGAACAGCACATCGCCGCCAACTAAAATATTGGCTTGTTTGGCATAAAAGCATAAATGCGCCGGCGAATGGCCGGGTGCAAAAATGAGTTCAAGCGCTGTATTACCAAACTTTATGGTACCGGTTTCGGGCAAATACTCATCAGGCAGGGGCGATGGCTCGTAGCGGATACCCATAGATGGTGCATAGGCAATAACAGCTTCCAGCAAGTCCTGCTCACCTTTATTAAACTTTGGTTTTAGCCCGTATTGGTCAAATATAAACTTGTTGCCCAGCACATGGTCAATGTGGCAATGTGTGTTGAGTAACAAAACCGGCTTTAAATTATTATTCTTTATAAAATTCACCACCGCATTTTGCTCAGCTGCGGTGTCCATCCCCGGGTCAATTATGGCGCACTCGCCGCTTTCATCATATAACAGATAAGTGTTTTCCTGGTATGGGTTATTAACAAATGATTGGATGTTTGTCATGGCGGTAAAAATACAGAATTATCGGTTTGTAATTTTCATTTTAACCTAAAACAATACGGCAAAAGGGTGCAAATCAAAATGTCGCGTTTACACACCAGACGTTCCGATGGAACGTTAACACCTGTTTTAATGCTGGACTACCAAGCATTCGTCCTTACAGGACGAAAAATGGGTTGATCGTCCTGTAAGGACGAATGGTTGGTAGAAAAAATATTCAACAACAATTTTTACGTTCCATCGGAACGTTTCGTGTTAAAGCGACAATTTGAATTGCACCCCGCCAAAAAATGGGCTTGTTATTTAATGTAAAGTTTATTACATTTAACTTAAGTTTAATTACCAGTAGCCTTATTTTGATTTTTTTCTCTAGTCGGTTATGAAAAAGTTGATCCTGCTTTTATGCATTATTTCACTTAGCCTGATGACTGCCGGTGCTCAAAATATTTCAGTTTATTCCTTTATTCTGCCCGATGAAGGCGTTGCCATCAACTCAACAGCGCCTGATATTATATTGCCTGATGTTAACGGAAACAGAATTGATATCAATAAATCAGATTATAAATATTTACTTGTTAACTTTTGGGCAAGTTGGAGCAGAGCATCACGCAAAACAAATCCATACTTCATCAAGTCATTTAATCAGTTTCAAAGCAAAGGTTTTAAGATAGCATCCATATCGCTCGACTCGGATACTAACTTGTGGCAACAAGCTATAAAAGAAGATGGCACGTCGGCGTTTTTTCAGTTGATTGACTATGAAGGAATGAAAAGCACTTACCTGAAAGATTTTGAGGTTGATTTTATCCCCGCCAACTTTTTAATTGACAACAGTGGTAAAATCATCGCCAAAAATCTGCGCAAAGATGAACTTTATAAGCTGTTGACGACCCTGCTGCCCAATTAAATATCCATCACTTCCTTTTTCTTTTTGGTTTTCATCCGTTTAGGTAAAAAGTCCAGGATTTCATTTCTTAGTGCTTCAATCATCCTTCTTTTTAAAAAATTACGCTGTATCACTATACTCACCTCCCTTGCAGGCTCTGGCGATTTAAAGTAGCGAACCTTATCCAGCTGTTTGTCAGTAAGATCAGCAAGGGCCAGTTCGGGCAAAATGGTGGCGCCGTTATTTTGGTCGACCATACGTTTCAGCGTTTCAACACTGCCGGTATTATATTCAAAATGCTTAAAACCCTGTGTAGCTTTGCGGCGCTGGCAAATATTCAAAACCTGTTCGCGCATGCAATGACCCTCGTTCAGCACCCATATCTCTTCCATATCAATATCATCAGGGCTAATGGTTTTCTTTTTAGATAGATTGCTGTTCTTGGATACATAAGCCACAAAATTTTCATAAAAAACTGGTAGCTCAGTAAGGTTATTTTCGTGCAGCGGGGTGGAGAGTATACCGCAATCAATCATGCCCAGCTTTAACTCGTGTACTATTTGCTCGGTAGTTTGTTCCCATACCACCAGTTTCACCTGCGGATACTTTTCAATAAAACCGTGTAGTATTTTGGGTAGTATATAAGGCGCAATGGTTGGTATAATTCCCACCTTCAACTCACCAGAAAGTTCTTTCTTCCTGTCGGTGATAATTTCTTTTATTTTTTCACTTTCAGATAGCAGTATCCGCGCCTGCGAAATAATTTCGGTACCTATTCCGGTGGGCGTTACGGGCTGTTTGCTTCTGTCAAAAAGCTTAACACCAAGCGTATCTTCCAGTTTCTGAACTTGCATGCTCAGCGTTGGCTGGGTAACAAAACATTTTTCGGCAGCCAGCACAAAACTCCTGTAAGTGTCAACCGCAACAATGTATTCAAGCTGAGTGATCGTCATAATGTTTTTTTATTTAGAGTCAAGAATCAAGATACGAGAGTCAAAAAGATAACGTTTTATATAGCGACGGGTTTTATACCTATCGCTATATTGTATAATGCAGAGATTTTGTTACTTATATGTAACTCGTTTCCTTGTTTTTTTATACCTTGGTTGTTACCTATTGATTTCTGGCGTCGCCCTCCCTAATATAGTTTCCCTCTATACAAAGATAGTAATTATTGATTTTTTCTATTGATTTTTTATCCTGAAGTTTGAATTAAACTAAACACGACCCTATATGGAAACAAATAAGAAAAAGCTGACTACGGCATCGGGTATACCGTATGCAGAGCATGAAAACTCAATGACTGTTGGCCCGCGCGGACCTATTTTACTACAGGATTTTATCCTGCACGAAAAAATGGCGCATTTTAACCGTGAGCGTATTCCTGAGAGAGTGGTACACGCCAAAGGATCGGGCGCTTATGGTACTTTTACTGTTACGCACGATGTCAGCAAATATACCCGCGCCAAACTGTTTAACACCATAGGGAAAGAAACTAAAACGTTTTTGCGTTTTTCAACTGTTGGTGGTGAAAAAGGCTCGGCCGATACTGAGCGTGATCCACGCGGCTTTGCGCTGAAATTTTATACTGAGGAAGGCAACTGGGACCTGGTGGGAAACAATACACCTGTATTCTTTATAAAAGACCCGAAGAAATTCAGTGATTTTATCCATACGCAGAAGCGCGACCCTTATACCAATTGTAAAAGCGCTACCATGATGTGGGATTTTTGGTCGCTAAACCCCGAAAGTCTGCACCAGGTAACCATCCTGATGTCTGACAGGGGCACGCCATATGGCTATCGGCATATGGATGGTTTTGGCAGCCATACTTTTTCAATGATCAACGCTAAAAATGAGCGCCATTGGGTAAAGTTCCATTTCAAAACCGAACAGGGAATTAAAAACTTTACCGACGAAGAAGCAGGCGCAATGCGTGGTACCAATCCCGATTTTGCACAGCACGATCTGTTAACGCATATTGATAAGGGTGATTTCCCGAAATGGAAGTTGAAAATACAGGTAATGACTGAAGAACAGGCTAAAACTTATAAATGGAATCCGTTCGATTTAACCAAAGTATGGCCACATTCCGATTTTCCATTAATTGAAGTTGGCGTGCTGGAGCTAAACCAAAATCCCGATAATTATTTTGCACATGTTGAGCAATCAGCATTCGCACCGGCACATGTGGTTGATGGTGTGGGCTACTCGCCCGATAAAATGTTGCAGGGTCGTTTATTGTCATATCCTGACGCTCACCGTCACCGTTTGGGCGGCAACTATGAACAAATCCCGGTAAACAAATGCCCGTTTGCTGTTAATAATTACGAGCGCGATGGGCAAATGCGGGTTGACGGCAATAGCGGATCAGCACCAAACTATTTCCCTAACAGCTTTGATGATATTGTTGCCGACGAACATTACAAAGAACCAGCCTGGGACCTTGGAACCAGCGTAGCCGATTGGTACGACCGTAATGCCGAAGGTGAAAATGATCATTACACCCAACCCGGCAATTTATACAGATTAATGACCGAAGAAGCCAAACATGACCTGATAAAAAACATTGTTCACTCCATGAGTGGCATTGATGGACCTAAAAAGGAGTTGATCACCAACAGGCAGCTTTGCCACTGGTTCAGGGCTGATATTGGCCTGGGGATGGCCGTTGCAAAAGGCTTGCAGCTTGATCTGGACGAAACAATGAAGTCAATGGCAATACACGCCTGATTTCGCTTTTTTTGATATTGTACTATCTACCGAACGCCCGTAATGTTAAATTATAATTACGGGCGTTTAACTTTTTTGTGAACTGGCAATAACCCCAGGGCTGCACCGTTTGGGTGATAATTTATAATCAAATTTTAAATGAAGAAATATTTCCTTTCGGGCCTCGTGCTTTTATGTTTTTTGGGTTTAGTATCGTGGGGGCCAACCGGCCATAGGGCTGTTGGCCAGATAGCCGAAAATCACTTGACTCCGGCAGCTAAACTGGCTGTTAAAAATCTTTTGGGCCATGAGTCGCTGGCCGATGTAAGCAATTATGCAGATGAGATCCGCAGAGATCCGCAATTTAAATACACCACGCCATGGCACTATGTTAACGTTACCCCCGGCCTTAATTTTGAACAGTTTGCCCATGAGGTAGTCAGCATGCCGCAGGATAATGTTTACAAAATGGTATTGAGCTGCGAACGCGATCTGAAAAATCCAGATAAATCTAACGCACAAAAGGTTACAGCATTAAAACTGCTTGTTCACTTTGTGGGTGATTTGCATCAGCCCATGCATGTAAGTAATGCAGATGACAAAGGCGGAAACAGCATCAATATTAAATTTGTGGGCAATGATGGTAACCTGCATGGTTTGTGGGATAGTGGCTTGATTGATCACCAGGGATTAACCTACCAGCAAATGGCTTCTGAATATGATACCGCTACACCAGCCGAAATAGCCAAATGGCAAAGTGATGATTTGATGGTATGGCTGTGGGAATCGTACCAGATCAGCACAATTTTGTACAAGGAAGCAGCAGATAATCCTGATTTTGATGAGCAATATTATAAGGATCATATCAGCGTACTCGAAAAGAGAATTGAAAAAGGCGGAATAAGACTTGCCGGAATACTCAATTCAATTTATAATAGTCCACAAAAGTAAATACTACGATGCCCTGTTTATGATGGAGTTGACAGACTTGCCATGAAAAATATTGCCGTTGGCTGAAGCCGACGGTGTTTCAATAAAACACAGTGGCTTTAGCCTAAAATGAAGATGATTTTTGGCTGAAGCCAGGTTTTACCACTAAATAGATCCGTTGGCTGAAGCCAACGGCAATGAAAGTTAAACGGTTTTCGAAACGGCGAATGATTTTTAAAGCTACTGGATTAGCCGGTAGCTTTTTTCGTTACAACGGCAACGTAAACCAAAAAGTAGCCCCTTTACCCAGCTCACTATCAGCACCAATTTTTCCGCCGTGGCGCTTAATAATTTCGGCACTGATATACAGGCCCAGCCCCAGCCCTGATTTCTGAAAT
>JABDEQ010000007.1 GCA_013286985.1 Bacteroidota bacterium
AAAAAAAACAGAAAGTAGTAAAGGTATATCTGCCGGGCGAGTCGTTTTTATAAGCATTTACAACGTCGGTTAAGTAGTTATATGGATAATTTGTTTGGCAATTTTTAGTATAAAAATGATCACAAAAAGTTTAAATAATGTAAAAGCTAATGATAACAATTCTTCTCAAAAAAAGAGTGTAAAGCCTGCTTTTTTTCAACCTAAGCTCACCATAAATCAACCTAACGATGTTTATGAGCAAGAAGCCGATCATATGGCAGATAAGGTAATGCGTATGCCCGATCCGTCAATAAATCAGGATACCTTTTTTAAACCGGCCAATACACATGTTCAGCGCAAATGCCAGGCATGCGAAGAAAAAGACAAATTTGTACATCGAAAAGAAAATAGTACCGCAACAACAGCCCACAGCAATCAACTCAGTAACTACATTAGCTCTTTAAGCTCCTCCGGGCAACCGATGTCAAAGGAAAGCCGAAGCTTTTTTGAACCAAAGTTTGGGCACGATTTTTCAAACGTTAAATTACATACCGACGGTGTAGCTGCAAAATCGGCTCAGTCCATCAATGCACTGGCTTATACAACAGGCAATAACATCGTTTTTAACTCGGGCCAGTATTCTCCGGAGAGTGAACGCGGCAAACGGTTAATGGCCCATGAGTTAACACATGTAGTACAACAACGCGTTAATGTCCAAAGAAATTTAATTCAAAGAGACGGAGGGATTGGAGCCCTATTAGCAGGTGCGGGAGGTGCAATTCTTGAGGCTGACGCGGTAGCTGCACCCGAGGAAATTGCGACAGGCCCAGTAGGTTGGGGGATTGGACTTGGCGCTTTAGCTGTGGGAGGGCTTTTACTTGGAGCGGGCGCTCTCTTATCATCTGATACAGCTACCGCAAGGCCGTGTCCGCCATGCCCGCCGGCACCACCGCCAGAGGTAGATTTGGTTCCACCATCAACACCCCATTTTCCTTGCCCTGGTAATCATTGGCATTATTATCAATATAATCAAAATCCAACCACTTGTCAATGTTTCGGCCCTAGAAGATTATTTGGGGGATGCTGTGGCATTGGTACACCGGGTGCGCCTTGTTAAAGTATAAAAAATCAACATGAACATAATTGAAAAAGTAGTGGGATATGATGCCAGGGAGGCTATAAAAAAAGAATCAAACTGGGCAACAGAGAGAAAGGAGACCTATTTGCTTAAAGATGATGTCATAAAGCCATTATCAATTGATCCTCACGTTTGGCCAATTTATTCAGAAGAGAAATTACAAGCAACACGAAATATGTTAAGCAACGACTATAAAATGTGGGACAGTTTAGATTTGTTAATTGACAACCTTCCATCTGATAAATTTAAATCAGATTACAGTGTTGCTGCTTTTACAATTGTGCTCAATGCCGGGGAGACCGATGGTTATCAAAAATATTTTATGCCGCCTGTTACGTCTCCATCAGCAATAGATGCTAACTGGACATTTATGGGGTTTGATATTGCAGACACCGGTTTAATAAGCGGAATAACAAACTATGGCTACGAACAAAATTCAGCCAGCATTTTAAAGAAAAAATGGAGAAATGAATTAAATAAATACCATTTATTGAAGAGAATCGAAAGTGCTTATGAGTTAAAAAAAATAACATGTGAAAGAACCGTTGAGCATAATTCCTTTTTTCTATATGGTGTTTACATTGTAAATAATTAAAAATCAAACATCGTCTTTTGATATAATAATGACATGAAATGCAATATCAAACAACAATAAAAGAAGGCAAAGAATTAGCTGCTACAAAAGCCGGTTTCTTTCAACCCAAATATACTGTGGGGGTTCCCGGCAACCATTACGAGCAGGAAGCCGATCATATAGCTGATAAGGTTATGCGCATGTCGGATACAACTGTAAATCAAAATACCTTTTTTAAGACCGCAAATAATTATGTGCAACGTAAATGCCAGGCTTGTGAGGAAGAGGGAAAGCACGTACACCGTAAAGAAAGCAGTAATAATGAAGTGCAGACCGGTAGCGGATTGGACAATTACGTGAGTTCACTCAATTCATCGGGCCAATCCATGTCGGCAGGCAGCAGGAGTTTTTTTGAGCCCCGGTTTGGGCATGATTTTTCAAACGTAAGGCTACATACCGATACCGTGGCAGCAAAATCGGCTCAATCAATTAATGCATTAGCTTACACCACTGGCAATAACATTGTTTTTAATTCGGGGCAATACTCACCCGAGAGTAGTAGCGGCAAAAAATTAATGGCGCATGAATTAACGCATGTAATACAGCAAAACTACGGTGATAAAACTATCAGAAGATTTGGCTCAGATGAACATCGTAAAATAGGCGACATGGCCGTGGGGGGCGACGTGCTGATTACCCGCTACGGCAAATTTAGCTTTGGCGAAATGGTAGCTATGGACGGCGATTATTTTGAAAGCATTGAAGAAGTAGCGCGCCTTGCTGAAAGCAGTATCCCATCGGACAAGGAACAGATAGATTATGTACTTTGGAAAGTAAACTCAACAAGAGCCAAACCAAACGTTAGCCAGGCAGCCATTGATGCAGTTAATGACCGGTACAACCGGCTGGCGGCAAATAATGAAACGCACTTTTCTACGGGCAGCTCGCCGGGCAACAGCAACCGCGAACGCTACATTGCGCTGCATACAAAAGCCATTGAACAAGCTTATGCCGAAGGATCAGATCCTTTTACCGTAAGAAGATGGACCTGGGAGGCTCAGGAAGCATTTTCACAGCATTTTTTGAGCGATGCATTTTCGGCGGGCCATGTCAGAACGCAACGTGGCAACATCCAGCGATACTGGAGTGGGCAGCTCCCCAATTTCACCGATAATATGATAACCATGATAAGTTGTTACATGGCTAGTCATATCCACGCAAGGGATGCTATTGGCAATGTTACAACGGTAAATTATTTAACCAGCCAAATATCTCCAATTGTAAGGGCTATGGGTGGCAGTACATTAACTTCATTCTCCATAGGTGATCTTATTTCAAAAGTTTTGCACGATGCCGATAATGCAGGTCTTGATGTAGTGAGTCCCAAAGGTCCGGCGGGTACCAAAAGCGCAACACCGTTTAAGTGGAGAGCCATTGGCGACGATAATCTTTTTGCGCCCGCAGGCACTGCCGCCAGCACCGCGCAACAGCAAACCCAGCAAATGTTGAAAGAAGCGATGAAGACAAGTAATGATGAAGGGCATCAGGCTTATCAGGCGGGTGTCTCAAAAGACGTTTCAGCGCGCATAAAGCTACTTAATTCAGCAAATTTTGCAGCTTTACAATTAATCCCTGCAGAAGACACCACATCTGCAACTAACCCAACTTATGCATGGCAGGCGGCAACATTGCCCGCGCTTCCAACAAATATTCAAACTTTAATTACATCAGCATTTGCCGCCGGTTCGGCAGTAAGAACAGGCTTAGATTCATTGTCAGCACCTTGCATAACTACCAGATTGAATTTTGATATGCATACCGGCGATGCATTTACCTGTTTTAAGCAAAAGCTGCTGGGCAATGTTTGGGGTACCATTTTAGAAATAGCGGCGGGTACCACTTGCCCACCGGGCCAGAATGATTTTTGTCCTACACTCAGAAACCCTTGTCCATAAAACGATGAATGTATTTAAATTAAAAAACATAGACAATCAGGCTGCTGTTTCAATGCAGAACAATAGCACTTCAGCTTTTTTTAAGTCAGATTCAGGTATAACCCAGCCAAATAATGTTCATGAGCAGGAAGCCAATCATGTAGCCGAAAAAGTTATGCAAATAGCCGATACCCAAAACAGCTTTTTTAAGCCTGCCGGTAACATGATACAACGCAAATGCGCCGCATGCGAAAACGAAGACAAACACCTGCACCGTAAAGAAAGCAGTGCGGGTAAAGCGCCGGGCCATAATGACGTGAATAATTACGTAAATTCACTGGGCACCGCATCAGGGCAGCCTATGCCCGAAAGCAGCAGACAGTTTTTTGAGCCCCGTTTCGGCTATAATTTTTCCAATGTAAGATTACACACCGATTCGGTGGCAGCAAAATCGGCTCAATCTATAAATGCGTTAGCTTATACCACCGGCAATAATATTGTATTTAATACGGGTCAATATTCGGCAGATAGTGACAGCGGAAAAAAACTGATGGCTCATGAATTAACACATGTTATACAACAGCAAAACGGGAGCAGTGAGGGTATACAACGGATGGTCGCCTGCCCGGCCCATTTAAACGATAGCGATCCGGTACCTCCGGGCTTTAAAGACTATTTTGGCAATACCAGTATGTTTCATTGCGGTTTCAGAACCATTCTGGAAGACAGGGCTCCTACTCCAACCGACCCGATGAATGAATGTGTGTATGACCATTCGGGAGTTTTGGTTACTGATATTCATAAATATGCCAATTGCAAGGGAACACCAGACCAGTATGATTCGAAAAAGAACTCGTGGGATCACACATTTAATGATACGGGAGGAATATGGTATGCTGGCAAACCAGCATTTTACGAGTCTGTGGGATATCTTAAAGATAGGGCTGTAGATGCAATAATGCCGCCTTTTGCAGCTGCATACAACTGGCTGGACCGTGGGGTAAAGGGAATTTATGGTATGCCCTAATAAACAATAATATAAAATGCAATAACATAACTTATCGCTATTGAACTACTAAATTAAAAAAAATGAATTTAGCAAAACAGCCATCGGAGGTTAAAAAAGCATCGTCTCATTCGGTGTCAAAGCCTTTGTTTTTTCAGCCCAAACTTACAATAAACCAACCCAATGATGTTTATGAAAAGGAGGCAGATCATATGGCCGATAAAGTAATGCGAATGACTGATAATGCTATTAATACAAATACTTTTTTTAAGCCGGCTGCTAATATGGCCCAGCGAAAGTGTAAGGCTTGCGAAGATGAAGAAAAACATGTGCATCGCAAAGAGGATAGCAATACCGGGATAAATGGCAGCGCTGAATTAGATAGTTATGTAAGTTCATTAAGTTCATCGGGACAACAAATGTCGCAAGGCAGCCGCCAATTTTTTGAACCGCGTTTTGGCCATGATTTCTCGAACGTAAAAGTCCATACTGATTCTGTGGCGGCAAAATCGGCGCAATCCATCAATGCTTTAGCTTACACTACCGGAAATAATATCGTTTTTAATTCAGGGCAATACGCCCCTGATTCAGATACAGGAAAAAGGCTGATGGCACATGAGCTTACGCATGTAATACAGCAGGGAGGAAGTGTAAAACCAAAAATTCAAAAGGCCGATAAGCCAGCACCACCATGTGCCCTGGTATCGGCGGTACCTTCGCCCGAGCGGTTTACTTTTGTAGTTAATACTGTTAATTTTAATGAGGGCGAAGAAAACCGGTTAAAATTAAAAATTGGCACCATAGATGCAGCTGTTCCAATTGATGTGCTGGGCATGGCCAGCGCCGACGGGCCTGAAGCAAATAATGTTTCTCTTTCATGCAACCGGGCACACAAAGTAGCAGATATTATAAGGGGTGCGGGGCATACAGTGGGTTTGGAAAATGCTACCGGCGGATACCCTGGTACAGCCAATGTTGGCGATTTCCGGGCTGTTGCCATTAATTACCATACGCCCAACAAACCGCCGCCACCACCACCGGCATGCAGTGCAACGCCACCGCCTGCGCCGGCACCAGGAGCCGGTGGAACTCCTTTGTTAATAAACCCGCATATTCCAAGCGGTTCGTTGTGCCGCGGAGCCTGTGGCTCTGATTGCCCCGACACCTGTACACATGAAGCTGACCAGGTGGTTTGTGTACCAGATTCAACGGGGACTTGCCACTTTACATATACCTACACTGGTGTGCTGAACTGCGGTTCGCATGAAGCTTGCAGAACTCATGACGATTGTTATGACGCCTGTGTAGTGGCTCACCCCACAAGCTCCTTTTGGTGCCACAGAGGCTGTGATGAGGACTGTAGAAGCCATCATGGTTTAAGCACCTGCGCTGGTTGGGCTGCGGGCCATGGGCCATATGACAGGATGCTCCGTTTTTCAAACCCTCCTACTGTTTCAGCAGCAATACCAGGCCCATGTCCTCCTTAATTAAATTGGATTTTCAATCAAATAAAAAATAAATTGAATACACATCAGCATATCGCAAATACTAACAAGCCTAAAGATATTTCAGGCTCAAGACCTCCATTTTTTCAGCCTAAACTTAACATCAGCAAACCAAATGATGTACATGAGCAACAAGCAAATAGCATGACTGATGATGTTATGCGAATGAACACAATAGCTCAAAACAGTTTTTTTAAGCCGGCTAATAATACCATACAACGAAAATGCCAGGCCTGTGAAGAAGAAGAAAAGCATGTGCACCGCAAAGAAGCCGACGGCGCGAAAGTGCATGGCAGCAGCGAATTAAATAATTATGTCAATTCATTAAGCTCATCGGGGCAGCAAATGTCGCAAAACAGCAGGCAGTTTTTTGAGCCACGATTTGGGCACGATTTTTCAAACGTAAAAATTCATACAGACACTGTAGCCGCTAAATCGGCACAATCTATCAATGCTTTAGCTTACACTACCGGCCATAATATTGTTTTTAACTCAGGGCAATATGCGCCCGATAGCGACAGCGGAAAAAGACTGATAGCGCATGAGCTTACCCACGTGGTGCAACAAAGCAACGATTCCATCAAACTACATGGAAATATTGGCCGGATAATTCAAAGAGGAGAAGGCGGGCAGGAAACTAACACCGAAGCTGTGGATACACCCGGGGGCGATGCTGCCTGGTTTGAGTCGGCTGCCATATGCGCTTATTATGATGCCAAAGTCTGTCTAAGCAGGCGCGAAAAAGATGAACAACTACTTCAGCGGTTATTAAGTCATTTTTCTGACCAGCCCGATGCCCGGAGACACCTCTACTGGTATCGTTACGGAGGAGGGGCAGATTATACTGAGGATGTGGGTCGTTTGTTCAGGCAAAATCCATCGGTACAAAGACGCATAGCATCGCTGATTGCACCGTCCCTGCCATCAGGAACTACCAGTGGAACATTTAGCGGAACTACACCATCAACAACGCCTATAAGACAGCAGGATTATGATGTTGATAACTGGCTTAACGCAAATGGCAATATTGACGAAGTAACCTGGGAGTTAACCAGCACTTATACGCCACACGGCCGCAATACCTTCACTATTGGCATTCGCGATCCTTATCAATGGCATCCGCTGGAAAACAGGCCAACGCAATGTATTCATCAGGCAATGGAAAGACTTAAAACAGCAGGCGCCGCCGAGTATATGACCGTTGGGTCGGCTACTATAACCCTCAATATACCTTAAAGAGATATAAACTATGAAAAAATACATTGAAAGCTAAGCCTGTAAAAAACCATGTTTAAAAACATTGAAACATATATTCAATACTTTGCCGATTTTTTGAGAGCCATTATTCAAAAAGATTATAGCTCTGAATGGGATTTGGGCCCGCTTGCCCATTCAATAGCCGAAGAATTTCAACGATACAATATCTTGCTAACACCGCAAGAAAGCCTCATTCTCCTGATCGCTTATATACCTCATATTTATCCCAATTTTTACGACGAAGCAATTAAAGAAGCTTTGCCTCAGGGAGGCGATTTCCCCGAAATTGGGGGCGTTAGAGGCAGCAATCACCGCGGCTTATTACCTACCGGCGAAACGGCACAATTTATCCTGGCGGGCAATAATTTAAACAACCGCCTTATTATTCAGCAATTACTTACAGATAGTGTCCTCGTAACCAAACTCGTCCTTTCGCTCGAGAGTGTTAAAGAAGGTGAGCCCATAATGAGCGGCAGGTTAATACTCAGCGAGGAATGGTTGAACCAACTGACTACCGGCACAGAAACGCCACCTAAATTCAGCCCAAGCTTCCCAGCAAAAAAAATCGGCACCGAAATGACCTGGGACGACCTGATTTTGAACTATCATACCCAGAGTCAGATTAACGATATCGCTATTTGGGTGAAGCATAATGATACATTAATGCTCGACGAAAACCTTAAACGCAAAATAAAACCCGGCTACAAAGCGCTTTTTCACGGCCCATCCGGCACGGGCAAAACGCTTACGGCTTCCTTATTGGGCAAGTATTTAAATAAGGAGGTTTACCGGATCGATCTGTCGCAAGTGGTAAGCAAATATATCGGCGAAACTGAAAAAAATCTCGAAACCATTTTCACCAAAGCCGAAAACAAGAATTGGATCTTATTTTTTGACGAAGCCGATGCCCTGTTTGGCAAACGCACCAATGTCCAAAGTTCGCACGACAGGTATGCCAACCAGGAAGTGAGCTATTTATTACAGCGCGTTGAGGACTATCACGGACTGGTGATATTGGCTACCAATTTGAAAAGCAATATTGACGAAGCTTTTTTAAGACGTTTTCAAACCGTGGTCCATTTTTCGATACCAAATGTTGATGAACGCTTTAAACTGTGGGAAAAATCAATACCCACTGCCTACGCCCTTGAACCCGGTATTGATTTAAGGGTCATTGCTGCCAAATATGAATTAAACGGCGCTGCCATACTCAACATTATACATTACGCGGCGCTGCAAACCATATCAAAAAATGACCAGTACCTGCGCCTGCCCGATATTGTTGAAGCGATGCGGAAAGAGTACAGAAAAGAAGAACGAACAATGAATTAACGGATTTTAAAAACTTAGCAAGGAGGACCCCTATAATGGCATTAGCTCAATTTTACATTTATTCGCCACCTGATTTTCAAAAATACGTGATGAGTTCGCAATTCACCAGGGAAATAACGATGATACAAAACCACCACACCTGGAGTCCGTCTTATAAAGATATAAGCGCCAATCAGGGCGAAATGTACTGGCTGGAATCTATGCGCAGCTATCATATTCACGACAGGGGTTGGAGCGATATAGGCCAAAATATAACCACCTTCCCATCGGGTAATATTGGTTTATGCAGGCCCATTGATATTACGCCTGCGGGCATTTTTGGGGCCAACCATGGAGCTATCTGTATTGAAAATCTGGGCAATTTTGATGCGGGCAATGATGTTATGACACCTTCGCACAAGGAAACAATTACGTTTTTAAATGCACTGCTTTGTGCAAAATTCAATCTTCAGCCGGTTCAGGCGCAGGTAGTTTATCACCATTGGTTTGATCAAACGGGCAAACGCTTTACAGATGATAAAATAAACAACAACCAGGTAGGCAATGAACAAAAAACCTGCCCCGGTACTGCTTTTTTTGGCACCAATACCATCACCTCTGCGGTAGAAAATTTTTATCCGCTCATTGCCGATAAGTTAACAACATTGCAGGGTCAGGCCCCGCCGGTATCATCAACCAAAACCGTAAAAGCCGATAAAGTGAATGTACGCAGCGGTCCCGGCCTATCATTCAGCATTTTAAACACACTCACCAGTGGCACCCAAGTAACCGTATATTCCGTTTTTAACGGCTGGAGTAAAATAAGCAACACAGCCGCCGAGTGGGTTTTCACTTCTTTATTATCATAAACCAATACCAAACCTTAAAAAAATAGAAATCATGATCGCATTTATCAAAGCAAAAATCTGGACAGGAGCAGGATGGCTATTAGCGCTCTGCCTGATCCTCATTTCTGTAACCATTATTTATTTTTTGTTACACAATAAGTATAAAGGCACTGACCATAAAAAATTGGATAGTATCCAGTTAGCTAACCTCGACAATATATTTGCCGGGTATCCTGATATCACAACCACCGCAAACTCAAAAGGCGATAGCGTAAAAATACAGCGGGAAAAACGTAACAAACTGATATTTGTATTTTTAAAAACCGAATACAATAACCAGGTGGACAGTACCTGCTTAAAAGATCTGGATCAGCTTTTATTGGGGCTTAATAATAAAGACGCCAAACTATACCTTACCGGCAAGGAAATTATTGTAAAAGACTTTTTTTGGTTTACCGGCGAGCTGACCTATCTGGAGGTTATTTTATGGGCGCTTATTGGCGTATTGGTAAGTTTAATTTACTATGTAAGTCTGGCAAACGTGCAGGCTTTAAAACAGGCAGGCGATGCCGATACCGGGCCCTTTGACACTTCAGAAATTTCTGTTCAGGTTTCAAAAATGTTTTATGCGCCGGTATGTGCTTTGGTACTGGTGCTAGGCTATAATATGCTTAATTCGGATAGTAAAATGACGGATATAACCATTGGCAAAGGTTTGTTATTATTTGCCTTTATCTGTGGCTTTTTTTCGGGTAGGGTAATTAAATTTATCGATAGACTTAAGGACCTGGTGCTGCCAATTTCCGACTCAACAAGCAGCAGTGCAACCACCAATCCGACAAATACTAATAATACAACAGCCACAGGCACCGATACTACCGAAACACCCGATACCAATACTGCCAATGAAACGGCCGAAACAACTCCTATAACACCACCTACGCAAGCCTTAGCGGTAATTGAAAATCCCGAACAAGCAGTTGCTGTAGTTCCCGAGCCAGAACCTGCCACAACGGTTGCCGATGTCACTGTCAGTCTTCAACTGGCACCGGCTGTAGCGCAATCATCGGATGGTCCCGATATCGCAGAAGCAGGGTTCAACAATGCCAAAGTAATGCTTCAGCCTGCTGATAGTGATGAAATAATTACACTTACTCCGCCAACGGCAGATGAGGGTGGTAGTTTTACAACTAAACAATTGCCCTTTGGCGATTATACAGTAACTGTTGAAATGGCCTACAAAAATGTCACCACAATTATTAACCTGTCAGCAAACCAGGCTATAACTGTAAATGAAGCCACTCAAACTTTTGAAGTACCTTTAAGTGTTACACCAGTCACAGGGTAAAATTTGCTGATTATCTTAAACAAAACAGGCTTTCCGTATAAGGGAAAGCCTGTTTTTATTTTAAACGCGTTATTTATTTCGCAACGTTACGCGGATCGGGTTTTGATTTAAGCAGATATTCTTTAGGTGGGTCAGCCCCTAACAAATTCTTCACAAAATAATCCCAGCGGCGGCGCATCATATACGATGAAAACGGACCGTAGCCATGCGGGCTGTTAGGGAATATTACCAAATCATAATCTTTATTAGCCTTTTCCAAAGCCTGAACGACCAACAATGTATTCTCTGGCGGTACATTATTATCCATCATGCCGTGTGCCAGCATCAATTTACCCTTAAGATTTTTAGCATAGTTTTCATTGGCTTGCGCTTCGTAATCACTGTTTGCAGCTAAACCATCATAGCGTTCGCCCCAATCATCCTCATAATTGCGGTTATCATGATTGCCCGATTCTGAGATCCCTACCTTAAAGAAATCAGGATAACGGAACATGGCAGCAGCAGTAGCAAAACCACCGCCCGAGTGACCCCAAATACCAACTTTGGTAGTATCGATATAAGTATATTTTGCAGCAAGCTGACGTATCCCGGCAATTTGATCGGGCAAAGTATTTTCGGCCATATTTCCATAGCTCATATCGTGGAAACTTTTTGACCGCAGCGGATTACTGGTACCTTCAATGGCTACTACAATAAAGCCCAGTTCGGCAAGCGCCTGGTTATCGCCCCTTGAAGCGGCGAACGACCAACTGCCAACACTCCCACCTTGCGGGCCCGGATAAATGTAATCAACAATAGGATATTTTTTATTTGGATCAAGATGAGTTGGCGTAAACATCAGGCCATAAATATCAGTTTTGCCATCGTTTGCCTTAACTGAAAAAGGCGTTACAGGTTTCCATCCGGTGGCAAGCAAGCGGCTGATGTCGGTTTTTTCCAAATCAGTAACCAGCTTCCCGTCCAAATTGCGCAAAACAATAACCGGGGCAACATCAGGTTTCGAATAACTATCGATAAAGTAATTACCCGCTGGCGACAGGGTTATATTGTGATTACCTGCTTCTGGCGTCAGCACAGCAAAATGCTTCCCGTCGAACCCAATTTTACATAATTGGCCGAAGTATGGATTTTCGGCCTGCATACCATCGGCAATAAAATACAGCATCCGGTTTTTTTCATCAACCTTCAACAAACGGGTTACCAGCCAATCACCTTTGGTAATCTGGTTTTTTACTTTTCCGGTTAGTGCATCGTACAAATAAAGATGACCGAAGTTGTCACGCTCCGAAAACCATATAATTTCATTGGTTTTATGCAGATAACGCCAGTTAATACTTCCCCAGCCCGATTCATACTGCGTAGGCACGGTTTCTTCAAACACTTCACGAACAGCTCCGGTTGCGGCATCTGCTATACGCACTTTTTCCTGCTTATGATCGCGCGAGGTGGATACAAAGGCCAGTTTTGAGGCATCTTCATTCCAGCTAACATCGTCAAAAGTTCCACTGCTTGAAATGTCATCACTCAGTGTAGCGCGATGCGGGTCGGCAGGTATTTGCAGCCTGATAACTTTCGGCTCATCAACATTAATAATAACTCTTTGTATGGTGATGATGGTTTTATCGCCTGGCAGCGGATATTTCCACGCCTTTAAAACGGGCTTGCCAACGTTGGTAGTCACCAGGTACATATCGCTCACATTACGCTCATCCTGCTGAAAGGTGGCTATCTTTTTTGAATCAGGCGACCATAAAAGAACCGGCGCTTCGGTGGTTTTCCAACCGGCATTGTCGGTAGCATAACCAAAATCTTTTACACCATCGGTAGTAAGTTGCGTTAGTTTATCTGTTTTAACATCGCGCAGCCACAAATTATACTCCTTTATAAAGGCCGCCTTTGAACCATCGGGCGATACTATTTCATTTGCTTTGTTAGCTCTCAGCTCACGGCGTCCTGTAGCCTGCTCCCCGCTGGCTTCAGTTACCGGTGCGGTATCTTCCACACACTGATAGCTACTTAAATCACATTTCCACTGCTTTTCAGCTGCCTTAAAAATAATAGCCTTCCCATCTGCCGAAAAACTGAAGGTTTCAAAAGGCAAGTGGTTGGCATCATATTTATTGCCGGTAGCGGTTAACAAAGCGATGGCCAGTTTTTGCTGATCAAAGGCAGCGGCACGCGTTTTTTTAGCCGGATCAACCAAAACAAATTCACTGCCCTGGGCAGTTAGCGTACGATACCAGAACCTATCGCCGGGCAACCAGTTGGGGCGCACACTGGCGTAATCAATAAGTGGTTCGGTATTATAATTTAAAAAGCTTTCGGCGTGCTCGTAGTCCTTTGCCGTTAAAGAAGTGCCCTGCTGAGCATTCACGGCCAATGTCAGTACCAGTGGTATTGCCGTAATAAAAAATTTATTCATTGCTGAGGTTGTAAAACTGTCAAGTTACTATATAAAATTATTTAACCAATAAATTGCAAAATAATGTTTTGTCCAGAGCGGCTTCCGGTTGTAACAGCATTTTGACCCAGAGCAAATATAATGGATGATGTTGTCCATTTCAACTGTTTACGTTCTGCAATAAATATAGAAGTTTTGGCATTGAATAATGCGCCCGTTTTGTGGACAATTAACCGGTATAAACAAAAAAAGCGCTCCGTATCTCACCCCGGAGCGCTTTCAGCTATCAAATAGATAACATCAACTAAATCGGATCAATTTCTCATGCTGATCCTTTTTTAAGCGCCTTGCAGCACTTAAAACTCTTGCTGAATAAAACTTTCGCGAATAGTTCCCGTAATATTTATTCGTTTATTTTTTGTCGCCAATAAATGCCAGTATTTTCTGTGTTTCCTCCGGATAAATGGCAATCCGGTGGGTACGCACCAGGTATGGCACCTGTTTTTCGCCATGAGAAGCGGCCACCGAAATAATACTCGATGGCTTTAAGGGCATATGACAATCAATACAATTATTTTTCATGGCAGCCCCTAATTTTGGTGCCATTTTGCAAAAGTTATGATTCGCCTCGTTATGGCAATTCATACATTTTTGTGAATACAGCGCCAGGTTAGTACTTTGATTTTTATGAACATCGTGACAGGTGGTACAATCCATATTGCTCATCAAAAAACACTTGCTAAAACCAAGTAATCCGTTCTGGTTGCCATGCACATCCAACGTAGCTGGGTTAGGGTTTTCCGTTAAAAAATGAGGCTCTTTAAATTTGGACAGCGTATCACCCATCTTAAATACAAAAGACGATCTCATAAAAACATCCTTCCCGCTGCCGTGGCATACCGCACAGGCATCCAACTTTTGCGCGCGGGTTAAATCCGAAAATTTAACAATGTATCTTGCCTTTTTTTCTTCCGGAAACGCTGTATGGAAATTAACATGATTGGTACCCGGCCCGTGGCAGCGCTCGCAGTCAATCCTCATTATAAGCGATTGCGGGTCGAACTCTACCTTCCGGTTTTGCAGATCCACACCGGGCTGCGGTATTTCTTTGATGTATGAGCTGTGGCACTCAAAACACCTACGTAAAATAGGTCGTCCAAAATCGGCATTATCTCCGGCATAACCGGGGCTGTTTGTCCAACTGTGTAAAGCACTGAAGTATGACATCGGCAACTCAAAAATCTGTTTGCCTTTCCAATACAAATAAGTTTCCGCTTTAACACCACCAAAAGTAATATCAAAACGATGGGCCTCCAGTTGTTTACCATCAAGATAGGCCACCTGGTAAAGGCCATCTTTGCGCTTTTCCATCACCACTTTTACCCTGTGGTTTAGGTCGACAGTATTTTTGCCTTTTAAAAAGCTACCGTGTATGCTATTTACATCAGCAAATCGTGAGCTTTGAAAGTGGGCCGTATGGATATATGAATTATAAACATCCTGGTGGCATTTAATACATTTATCTGAACCCGCATACACCGGGTCGCGCGGATCTGCTTTTTCCTTGTTAAAACACTGCGTTAACAACGTACTTAACGGAATTAAAAGAAAAATAAAAAAGCAAATATTCTTAGTTTTCATCACTCATTATTTTTCGAAATCGCATCACTTAAAGGTGGCAAAGGTGCCATACTTTTTATTTTCATAAATGAGGAACACTCATTAAAACAAGAATTGCAAGCTTTTGCCTGCAATTCTTGTTAAAAGGTTAGTTATAATTAATAACCCGGATTTTGTTTTATTTTAGATAAACCGGTTGTTTCATTTAATGGAATTGGTAAAATTTCATTTAAACCGGCTTTAAAACCTTTAAATGCCAATGCTGTTGGTGCTTGTCCCCAACGTACTAAATCAAACCAACGATGACCTTCGGTAGCAAGTTCTAAACGACGTTCGTTATAAATATTATCCAGTGTAGCGGGTACGGATGCTAAGCCAACCCTTGCACGTACTGCATCTAAAAGTGCTTGTGCCCTGGCATTATTTGTACCGGCATTTAATAATGCTTCTGCTTCCATCAAATAAGTATCAGCTAAACGGATCTCAATATAATCATTCGGCCAGTTAAGGTCAATAGTACCTGTGGTAACCACATTAGCCATTAGCGGAGCGTATTTTTGGATATAATATCCTGTTCCCTGGTAGCTTTGCTGATAACCTCCGCCCGGTGTAGCTTTTGTTAGGCTGTCGATATTAGCAATGGTATAAGGATATCTTGGGTCACCCTTCATTGCTGCTACCAATTGAGGAGTTATAGGATTGAAACCATAACCACCACTATAATATAACGGCCCTTTGTAACTTCTTGGACCAACCATTTGCACATAAATATTCGACTTAAACTGATCCCAGTTATTCCAGGTATAGTTTTGATTGCCTGAGTGAACCAATTCAAATATCGATTCACTGTTAAATTTATTGGTTGGGCTAAAAATATCACCATAATGAGCCTGCAAGGCATATCCATATGAACTGGTTCCTCCCGGAGTGCCATTTACATCAGCAAAAACTGTTGCGGATTGCGCCCATTTTTTTTCATATAGATAAACTTTACCTAACAACGCTTTGGCTGCACCCTGCGTAACACGTCCGTTTTCTGCTGCTGCAACTGATACCGGCAAGTCGGCAATTGCAGTGGTAAGATCTCTTTCAACTTGTGCATATACAGAATCAGGAGAAGCCTGCGTAACAGTGTAAACATCTGTTAAACCCAATGGCTTCAAAATCAAAGGAACATTTTTGAATAACCTTACCAGGTCAAAATAGTAATGGGCGCGTAAAAACAAACCTTCGCCGGTATACCTTTTCAATAAATCAGCGCTTAAACCCGGTACGGTAGGTAAAGCCTGCAGCAATACGTCAGTACGGTTTACTCCCTGAAAATCAATTGCCCAAAACTGATCCTGCGGACCAACAGAAGGGCTGAGGGTATAATTATTAATAACCTGCCATGGCGTAACATCCGAATTACTACCACCACCTGCAAAACAATCGTCAGATGCTGCATTAAGCGCACCAAGCGGGTCAGAGTAAGTATTATCGATACCACCGGTTTCAGTAACCAATGGGTCATACGCAGCAACAACTGCGCTCAATGCCTGAGATGGATTTGCATAGTAGTTTGTAGCAGCAAATTCGCCGCTGGGCTGCAATTGGAGGAACGACTTTTTGCACGACGAAACAATCCCTGATACTCCTAACAAAGCGATTGTTGCATATTTTAAATATTTTCTATTCATTTCCTTAAGTCTTAAATTTTATAATGTAACATCTAATCCGGCCATAAATGTGCGTGACTGAGGATATAACCCCATATCAATACCGCCCTCATTGCCTCCTACTGATCCAACTTCCGGATCAAATCCTTTATATCCTGTTATAGTTACCAGGTTATTGCTGCTTATGAAAAATCTAACTCTGGTTACATCAGCTGCTTTTGCCCATGTTTCAGGAATAGTATATCCAAACTGCAAAGTTTTAATACGGAAGTATGCTCCATTTTGCAGATAGAAGTTAGATGGATTTTTAAAGTTGTTATTAGGATCAGCATCGCTTAAACGAGGGTAGTTGCTATTAGAATTTGACGGAGTCCATGCATCTAACGCTGCAACCGGGTAGTTAGCTGTCGGGATATCTAAACGGCGGTATGCCTGGTAAATTTTATTACCCCAAACACCCTGGCCAAATAATCTAAAATCAAACTGTTTATAGGTACCGCTTAAATTTACTCCATAAGTAAATGGGGGATTAGGATTACCTAAAAATTTACGGTCGCCGGCATCAATTTGACCATTACCGTTTAAATCGGCCCATTTAAAATCACCCGGTTTAGCATTTGGCTGAATAAGCTGTCCGTTAGCATTTCTGTAAGAATCAATTTCAGATTGCGAATGGAATACACCTAATTCCTGGAAGCCATAAAATTCACCTACAGGCTGTCCTACAGTTGTGCGGCCTATTTCATAAGTTGAGCTTTGTACAGTTCCAACAGTTAAATACTGAATTTGGCTACCTAAAGAAGTAACTTCATTATGATTATAAGAAATATTACCACCTACGTTGTAATGGAAATCGCCAATTTTATCAGCGTAGCTCAGGTTTAATTCTATACCCTTGTTAACCATATTGCCGATGTTAGCATAAGGCTGTGCAATGAAGCCGGCATATGACGGGAATTGAACCTGCTCCAACATCCCTTTTGTAAGTTTATGGTACACATCAAAATTCACAGTTAAATTGTGGAACAATGTTGCGTCGAAGCCAATATCGCCTGTTTGGGTTTGCTCCCATTGCAGGTTTGGATTTGCTGGGGCGTTCGGGCTATATCCTATTTGCTCGTTTTCGTTGGCACCACTGCCAAAAATTGCGTTACGGCCTCCACTGATTGTTTCAGCATATTGGAAGGCTGCAAGTGACAATTCGTTACCCACAACACCGTATGATCCACGGAATTTCAGAAAATTAACAAACGAATTTTGAGGGAACCAATTTTCTTTAGTTATCACATAACCAGCCTCAGCAGATGGGAAGGTTCCGTAAATATTATTTTCGCCAAATTTTGAAGATCCATCGTGACGAATGATGCCTGTAAACAGAAATTTTTGATCGTAGTCATAATTTAACCTACTAAAAACTGACGCTAAATGAACTGGCTGAGCTTCTGGATTGGTTATGCCATCGTCAGCAATTTTGTTTGCATTTGTCAGAGGGAAATTTGGTGACGCCTGATTAAATGTATTAACAGGCTCGCCAATAAATGTTCCTGCCAACTGAAGTCCGCTTTCTTCCTGTGCACTTTGACCAACTAAGGCTGTAAAATTGTGCTTTCCGAATGACCGGGTATAGGTTACTGTATTATCAATATTCCATGATAAATTTCTATCACTTTCCTGATATTGAGTAGTATTAGATTGGTTGCTTGTACTTGAATTTAAATAATAAAGCGGCGTAAAGGACTCATTACCATAGTAAGCTTGTTTTGCACTGATCTGAGATCTGATTTTCAAACCTGCTATCGGAGCCAATTCTGCAAAAGCGCTACCTAACAAATTTGTGCTAAAGCTATAGTTACCTTGTATGGTTTGAATATAAGCTAAAGGGTTGGTAATTTCCTGACCCACATAATTAGAGATGCCATACAACTGACCCTGAGCATTTCTAACAGCATATTGATTTGCATAATCAGAAGGATTAGGAGATGCACCTGGATTTAATTGTAATACCGGCGTTAACGGATCAAGGTTTAAAGCAGAACTTAACGGGCCACCAAAAACGCTGTTATTATTAAAACCATCTTCAGTATGCGTATAGGTATAAGTAAAGTTTTCACCAATAGTAAGCCATTTTTTTGCTTTATAGGTAGTATTGGTTGTAAAGTTAAATTTCTTATAATCAGATACACTTGGTTCAACTATACCTTGCTGATCTAAATAACCAAATGACGTATAATAAGTGGCATTATCATTAGCACCACTTATGCTTAAGTTATGATCCTGAACTAAAGCACTGTTGCTAAAAATTTCATTTTGCCAATTTGTACCTGTTCCAAAAGAAGCCGGATTAGCAAATGGAGCCGTTCCGCCATCGTTAGTAACAGACTCATTTCTTAAAGTAGCATATTGTTCTCCATTAGCTAACTGTACTTTGCTTACTGGAGCCTGAAAACCTACATAACCATTATAAGAAACTTTGGCTGGGCCTTTTTTCCCTTTTTTGGTAGTAACTAAAATAACACCACTTGCTGCTCTTGAACCATATATTGCCGCCGAAGCATCTTTCAACACGTCAATACTTTCAATATCATTTGGATTAATGTTATCAATACCACCATTATCAACCAATATACCATCAATAACATATAAAGGATCACTGTTGTTAATTGATGTAGTTCCTCTTACCCGTATAGTAGGTGCAGACCCCGGCGCGCCAGAGCTCTGTACAACGCTAACACCAGAAACTCTGCCTTGTAACGCGTCATCAATACGGGTTAATTGCTGATCTTGAAGATCTGCCGCTTTAACGCCGCTGATAGCGCCGGTTGTAACGGCTTTACTTTGTGTACCATAACCTACTACTACAACTTCATTTAAGCCTTTAACAGCTTCAACTAAAGTAATGATAATGGAAGTTTGCGCACCTACAGTAACATCTTTTGTAGTGTAACCAATGTATTGAACCTCAAGTACAGCCTCTGGGCCGCTTACGTTAAGTTTAAACGCACCGTTTATATCGGTTGTTATACCATTGGTTGTGCCTTTTTCAACTACCGATGCTCCTATAACCGCCTGTCCGGTTTCATCAACCACCTTACCTGTAACAGGGATACCTGCAATAGCTTTTATTGGCGCAGATACCGGTGTCATCGTTACCGAACCGTCGGCATTAATGGTTACAGTGTTCGCATCAGCTTTTCCTAAAACTATTCTGTCTTTTAATACTTCATAATCAATCCCGTTGTTTTTAAACACCTGGTCAAGAACAGTTTTAAGTGACTGATTTTGAAAATCTACAGTTACTTTTTTCGAGAAATCGATTGCGTCTTTGCTGTAAATAAATTTAACGTCGTTATTTTTTTGCAAATAGTTTACCACATCAAGCAATGTTGTGTTGCTTAAAGATATGTTAACCGTTTTGTCAAGTACATCCTGAGCTCTTAGCGGGCTTGAATAAGCAAAACTGCTTAATATGGCCGCTATCAGGATTTGGCTAAATGTAATCTTCATGATTTTATACCAAAGAATGGGCTTTCGTATACCAAAATTCATATATTTGTTATGTTTCTATGTTAAAAATGAGACAATTAAAGCCCTAACACCTATTATGGTGTTCATTGTGAGGGGGCTTGACTTTTTGAACTTAGGAGTGCTCGTAACACTTCTAAGTTTTTTTGTTTTCAGGTGCCTGGCACCATTTTATGGGCAATATTTATGTTTGTAATTTCTTTTGCATAGTTTAATATTAGTGGTTAAGTAATTGGTTTATTCAAGATCAATACCGTTATTTTTTATTTCGTAATTTATATTCAGCGATTTCTTTAATGCTTCCAAAACATCCGGAAGATTAAAACCAGCCATATCAGCATTTAAAATATAGCGGTTAAGCCTCTCGTTGGTGATTTTTATGTGGGCGTGAAACTTTGTATTCAGTACCGGCACTATTTCCCGCAATTGTTTATTCTCAAATGATAAATCAACCCGCTTCCATATCTGCAATGCAGGTTCCTCTGCCGTTATTTCGGGTTTTAAAATCTGCTGATCTATCAAATAAATAACTTTTTGATTCGGATATAACATCACCTCGTCTTTTTCAAGGCTGGTTGAGATTTGCTTACTGTTCTTTGATTTTTTTATGCTTACAGAAACCTTCCCGGTAAGTACCGACACCTCGGCCATGTTACTTTTATCATTATCGTTCACCAGGAAGCTGGTTCCCCAAACTTTAGTGATAATGGAACGGCTGTTAATTATAAAAGGGTGTTGTGGATTTTTTGTTACTTCAAAAAAGCATTCGCCAGATATGCTTACATTTCTCGATTTACCGCCGAAAATGCCCGGGTAACTCAATTTAGAGTTCGGGCTTAACCAAACGGCGCTATTATCGGGCAAAGTAACTTTATAAATCTGGCCGGAATTATTGGTGATAGACACCAATTGGCTGGAACCTGAATCGGCAGCCAGCAGCATTTTATTTTCCTGATTTTTATACAAAACCAGCATCAAAGCAAACAATAAAACAGCAGCTGCTGCTGTTAGGGTATACCATTTGCGCAAAATAGCATAAGGCTTTGGGGTGATTGTTACTTCTTCACTGGCGGGGTGGCCAATTTTTAAAAGGATATGGTTGTATATCCGCTCCTCCAATTCCTTCTCTTCAGACAAACCCATACCAGAAACATGATCATCATCATATTCAAACGACTGATACCATCTTTTTACCAATGCTATTTCAGCCGCTGTACATTCGCCATTAATATACCTTTCCAGTAATTCAACGGGTATAAGTTTCTCCATGAAAAGAAAATAATTTTTGGTTTATAATATACTTGACGAACAAAACACCCTTATCCCCTACTCTACTTGAAAATATTTTTATTATTTATTTAAAAAGAATGATAATTGTCACTATTCGCAGGTAATCATACACTTTTAGTGCGTATATTAAACTCCACATATCATCCAAAGTATTGCCTTTTGTCAAAATAATTGAAAATAAATTTGCGCAACTCAAAAGTTGCATGTAAATTAGCAACTCAAAAGTTGCGCGTTTGATGAAAATGAAACCAGATATATTTCAGGCCATAGCCGATCCGACCCGCCGGGCTATCTTAACTTTAATTGCCATCCAGGCGTTAACGCCCAATGTGATGGCCGAAAAATTTGACATGACCCGTCAGGCGGTATCAAAGCATATAAAAGTTTTGCAGGAGTGTGATCTGATCAAGCCTCAACCATCAGGCAGGGAGATATATTATCACTTCAATGCCCAAAAAATGCAGGAATTCGATCATTGGCTGGCCCAATTCAGGCAGAACTGGGAGACCCAATTTAATCAACTTGACAAACTATTATCAACCATTAAAGAACAGAAAAAATGAAGAACGATTTGCTATTTGATTTTAACGTTGACAAAGCGGCCAAAACGGTTTATATCACCAGGGAGTTTAATGCCCCGCAGGCTTTGATATGGGATGCCTTTACCAAAGCCGAACTTTTGGACCAATGGAGTGCGCCTGCACCCATGCGCGCAAAAACCAAATACATGGATTTCAAAATTGGGGGGCGCCGGTTTTACGCGATGGTAGCCCCTGACGGGCAGGAGGGTTGGGCGGTCCAGGAATATACTTCCATCACCCCGAAGACCAATTTTAAAATGTATAGCACTTTTGCAGACAAGGACGAAAATCGCGTATTGCCGGGTTCTGAATGGGATCACAATTTCAGCGAAGAAAAAGGCAGAACAAAAGTAAGTATCACCATTTTTAATGAATCCCTTGAGCGCATGGAGAAGATGATCGAAATGGGCTTCGCAGAAGCTTATACGATGATGTTAAATGGACTGGAAACACTATTAAATCACACAGAAAAATGAAAAAGCGAAAAATTCAATTGCTAACATCCGTGTTATTGGTTGTAATTACGTTGTTTGCAGCTGCTGCAAACGGACAACAACTAAAACCATTAAGCAGTGGGTACGCCCCCGTTAACGGTATAAAGGTTTATTATGAAGTATATGGTAAAGGTGAGCCGATCATTTTACTACATGGCGCATTCTATACCATTAGCATGAATTGGGGGCAATTGATCCCCGAACTGTCAAAAACCAGGCAAGTAATTGCCATTGAAATGCAGGGAGATGGACACTCCCCATATTCGGAAAGAAAATTAGACATAGCTACCTTGGCAAGTGACGTGGAAAAAGTGATGGATTACCTGAAAATAGACAGTGCGGATGTAGCAGGTTATAGTATGGGTGGTTCCGTAGCCTATCAATTTGCGGTTCAAAGCCCTAAAAGATTAAGGAAATTGGTCGTTATTTCGTCTACCTACAAAACGAAAGGCTGGTTACCGGAAGTAAATGGTGCATTTAAAAATTTCAAGCCTGAATTTTTTGATAACACGCCGTTGAAAGCCGGCTACGACGCTGTGGCGCCGGATAAAACAAAATGGACAATGTTCGTAAGACAGATGATTGCTTTTGCCGGGACCCCATTCGACATGGGCGACAGTAATATTGCTAAAATTACTGCTCCAGTACTGATCATATCAGGCGATAATGATGGATTAGACAAAATAGAATTAATGAAAACTTATCAATTATTGGGTGGTGGTGTTTCTGCGGATCTGGGCCCAATGCCAAAATCACAATTAGCCATGGTCCCTTCACAAGGGCATGTCAGCTTAATGATGCAGGCGCCAACTATACTCAGTTACCTGACCAATTTTTTGAAATAAATATGATTATATAATTCATAACAATGATGAG
The DNA here is from genome assembly GCA_013286985.1 of Bacteroidota bacterium. The sequence goes on from JABDEQ010000007.1 coordinate 23,343, forward strand.
TGCAATTACCCCCTGGATCAACTTCAACGAAATTGTAACGATTAATGCCTAACCGTGTATGATCAGGTATGAATAAAGGGTATGATAAGCTGTGAAGAATGATACTAAAAATGAAAAACAAAGCGTCATTGCAATGACGCTTTGTTTTTCTGCTTATATGAAAATATTGATTGAAATTTAAACAGGCTCTAAACAAGTCATTAAAGCCTATGGCGACTAACTTTTATGTCTTTTGAGGTCTCCTTTGTGGTGTACAAAAATTATTTCTTTTTTATTTTTTGATATCTCCATAATTATATCGTAATATTACGATATAATTATGGGTACTACCAAATCAGAAATATTTACCGAAGAGCAAAATAAGCTGGCAGTGCAATTGAAAGCAATAGCGCATCCGGCGCGTATTGCCATTTTGCAGGAACTGATCAAAGTAAATGCCTGCATCTGCGGCGATCTGGTGGAAGAATTGGGGTTGGCCCAGGCAACCATATCACAACATTTAAAGGAATTGAAAAATGCTGGTCTGATCAAAGGAACCATTGAAGGCGTTAGCGTCTGTTATTGTATTGAACCGAAGGCCTGGGGAAACCTGCAAAATGAGCTAAATAGCTTATTCCGTTCCTTTAAAGACCCGCAAACTTGTTGTTGATTTTTTTTGAAGTAACCCATCGTAATATTACAATAAAACAAAAGATCAAAATATGAAAACCGCACCATTTCCACGCATGCATGTCAGCTTATATGTGAGCGACATATCAAAGACCGTTGATTTTTATAACCTTTTCTTCGGACAGGAACCTGTTAAAATAAGGAAGGGTTACACAAAATATGTATTGGACGAACCTGCATTAATCATATCCTTTGTAGAGAACTGTGAAAGAGTTCAGGAACATTTCGGACACTTAGGTTTCCAGGTAGAAACCTTAGCAGAATTAAACGAACGGTTATCGCTCGCACAAAAAGCAGGTTTGATCACCCGTGAGGAGATCGGTACCAACTGCTGTTTTGCCAACCAGGATAAGTTTTGGGTAAGTGACCCAGATGGGGTACAATGGGAGGTTTATTATTTTCATGCAGATGCCGAGTTTAACGATCCGCATTTTGAAGAACCGGCATCTGCCTGCTGCATAGCACCATCCGCTGAAGAGCAAAAGGTGGCGTTCAAAAACATCGCAGTAGAAGCAGTTTGCTGTACACCCGGCTCTGGCTGCTGTTAATCAGGAAGTATGTTATTTGAACAAGCAAAAAATCAACGCGAAGATATTGTCGCAATATTATGCGCAGAAAAACTGCCGGTTGATGATCTGCCGGAAAGCCTGGATAATTTTTTGGTAGCTATGGAAAACGGGAAACTAATCGGCGTTATTGGCCTTGAGGTGTATAGCGCTTACGGATTGCTGCGCTCGCTTGCAGTATTACCCGAATACCGCAATAAGCGTGTTGCAGGAAAATTATTGAAACGCCTGGAAAGTGTAGCAAAATTGAGTGGCCTGCACACATTGTACCTGCTTACAGAAACCGCGCCCAATTATTTCAAAAACAAAGGCTTCACACAAATCAGTCGTGAACAGGTTCCCACCGAAATACAAAGCTCGTCAGAGTTTAGCCATGTTTGCCCGGTATCAGCCATCGTTATGAAGAAATCAATTTCTTAAATATGAAAAATATATTAGTGCTGTGTACAGGAAACAGTTGCCGCAGCCAGTTAGCTGAAGGCTATCTACGTCTTTTCGCCGGCGATAAAGCAAATATCTATAGCGCCGGCATTGAAACCCATGGCGTTAACCCAAAAGCCATCCAGGTGATGGCTGAAGATCATATTGATATTTCTAAACACACTTCCAATCATGTGGATGAGTATATGGCTATTCCATTCGACATGGTGATCACCGTTTGTGATAACGCCAATGAAGCCTGCCCATTCTTTCCCGGCAATGTCGACCGCTTCCATCAGAACTTTCCCGACCCGGCAAAAGCAGCTGGTACGCCGGAAGAAATGATGGCAGCGTTCAGGCGTGTCAGAGATATGATCAAAGTCTATGCGGCAGATTTTGTTCAAACGCACGTTGCATGAGGAAATATGCCGCCGAACTGATCGGCACCTTTATACTTGTCTTTTGCGGTACCGGTGCCATGGTAATTGATCAGCAAACAAATGGTGCAGTAAGCCATATGGGAGTTGCGCTTACCTGGGGGCTTGTTGTTATGAGTTTAATCTACAGTTTGGGCGATGTATCTGGATGTCATATCAATCCGGCAGTAAGCATCGCATTTACCGTGGCCGGGCGCTTTAAAGCACGGCTGTTGCCGGGTTATATCATCAGCCAGTTAGCCGGGGCCTTACTGGCCAGCTTTACACTTAAATTACTTTTCCCGGCATCGCCCTTATTAGGAGCAACGCTGCCTGCGGGTTCAGCAATGCAATCCTTCATACTTGAATTGCTGTTGACATTCTTTTTAATGCTGGTTATTATGAACGTGGCACATGGCAGCAAAGAGCAGGGACAGTTCGCGGGCATCGCTATCGGTGCGGTGGTGGGGCTGGAAGCAATGTTTGCCGGCCCTATTTGCGGAGCATCTATGAACCCGGCTCGCTCCATAGCACCTGCAATTGTTTCGGGCCATTTGGGGCATCTTTGGTTATATCTGGCTGCACCAGTCTTGGGAGCTTTATTGGCTATACCGATCTGGAAATATCTAACAACTAAATAATTTGATGTTATTATCTAAACAGAACGATAATCAACACCATAAGATAATGTTCAAGCCCAACCCGTAGTTTTTTCAGCGCTTTGGTGAGATGATTTTCTACGGTTTTTTCGGAGATGCCCAGGTGAAGGGCTATTTCTTTATTGGTTTTATGCTCGTTGCGGCTCAGTTGGTACACCGAACGGCATTTATCGGGCAGCTGATTTATTTCGGCCTCAATGGTATAGGTCAAATCCTTCAGCATTATTAAATCTTCGGTCGAATTATCGGTTTCAGAGTGTATCACCTTAAAATTTTCCCGGTATTTTTCTCTGATCTGCTCTTTGCGGTATTGATCTATAACCTGGTTAACTACAGCTAAGTGCAGGTACCCGCCAATGGTAGTAGTAATTTGAAGCGAATGTCTCTTAAGCCAAAAGTTTGCAAATATTTCCTGCGTTATTTCTTCCGCCAGCTCTTTGCTCTTTAAACGTTTATAAGCCTCACCATACATTTTTTTCCAATAACGGGTGTATATCTCCTTAAATGCACTAAGCTTATCCTGCTTTAGCAGTAAAAGAATTTCGTTGTCAGAAAGCTCAGTAAAATCACCCATTAGTTATCAAAAGATGTTAATGTGATATGAACATCACATTAAAGCACCCGCAAAACTCAAAAAAAATCAGTTAATAATCAAGTGCTTCTTAGCCAGCCCTAACCTAATTCTATTATTAGTACCATTTTTTAATAAGGCATTTTTTTGCAAATAGATATTAAATGAGCTCTCACCCATAGATGTATCCGGGGCTTTTTATAACAGGATTTACTTTAAATTAATAGTATAAATATAACACTCACTGTTAGTTACAATGCAGTTTTTTGCTTTTATAATTACCAATTTAATTCTGATTTATAGGCAGATATACAACCACAAGTTGTTGTTATTTTTTTGAATGATGCTTTTTCCTGGTCCCGGCTGCACCGTTAAACTTTGTAAAATGACTTTAATATTAAAGAGTATTTTCTTTGTTACAATAAAACATCCACCACCGGGTATTAAAAAAGCCGCCTCATGATATACATGAAACGGCCTTCTCAGGTATTAAAACTAAACTAAACTATTGGGCATCCCACCAAACACGACCGCTTAATACGTCCCCGCCGGGAACAGCATTATGAGCAGCAGTATAGTTTGTTGGGTTGTTAGCAGCTTCAACCAATGGATAAGGGAAACGGCGCGGAATAGTGCCGTTTGTAGCATTACCAGGGTATACAACAGGAGTTAGGGTTGGATAATTTGTCCTTCTCCAGTTGCTCCATGATTCGTAAAAATCCATCATAGTATTGGTAAGCACCCAATATTGGGTATTAATCATATTTAAACCTGTTTCGCCTGCAACGTAAGGATTAGCAGCTACATAAGCAGCAGCGGCCGATTGTGAAACAGTAGCACCCGGGTCATACTCCGACAGATAGGTAATAGCAGCTTCAACACCATTAGCATAGTGGGTTGAGGCGCTACCGCCAATGCCAAAACGCTCGGCAGCATCAGCCCATAGAAGTTCCGATTCGCCGTAGGTAAATATAAACGTAGGTGAACCCATTTGAACCAGGTAAGTGCTTGGCGATGAGTAATCGCCAAGGGTAGTAAAACCAGGGGCCGATCCTAATGTTAAACCCGGAGTACCACTAAGGTCATAACCATTTGGCTGTCCTTTTTGGTCGGCCGGAGTTGCATCGCCACCGGCAACACCAATAGTACCATTAGTAACCGAAATTACTGCTAAACGTGGATCATTGGTTGATTTTAACTCATTTATAAAGGTTTGTGACCATTTTACATAAGTATTTTCCGGACCACCCTGTAATACCTGGCTAACACGGTTAACCGTTGGACGGCCACCTGTCGGGTCATGCAATAGGAAAGCATCGTCAGAATTGGCCGACATTGTTTTGCCAACAAGGGTTGTTACAACTGATTTTGCAGTTGCAGGGTCAACTTTGCTTAAACGCATAGCTACGCGCAACAATAAGCTGTTGCCAAAACGTTGCCATTTGCCAATATCACCGTGATAAATTGCATCACCTGTAGGTACATCGCCACTTGGGTTCAATTTTGAAGTTGCATCCTGCAGCTCAGAAATTAAATTAGTGTAAATATCCTTCTGCTTATCATATACCGGAAATAATATTTTTCCGTAATAACCCTCACCTGCTTGTGAGTAAGGCACATCGCCATACAAATCGGTGATACGTTCAAATATTAACACTTTCATAATTCTGCCGATCTGGTGCAGGTTATTGTATTTTGCTACGCCGTCCGTAGTGGTAACCATGTCAACAATTGGTTTTACCTGCTCAGAATAAGCACCGTCGGCGCCGTTATCACTTTGCCAGTAAGCAGCGGTATACTCCGGATTAGCCAGGTATTTATCACCTGCCCAATAACCAATGGAAGTAGCGAAACCCTGAATCATATCAGAACAGTAAATTAAATCGGCACGCCAGGTATCATAACTAAAATCCTGACTTCCGGTGTAATCCAATTGAGCCGTGGTTAACAAGTAATTCGGATCAAAATTGGTTGCACTAAATGCGGTTGGATCAGTATTTAATTTATCAAAATTTTTGGTACAGCTTGAAGCCAGGAATAAACCCATAGTTAGCAAGCCGCTATATATCAATTTCTTTTTCATTTTAATTAAAATTAATTGTTATTAAAATTTAACATTAAGGTTTATTCCGTAGGTTCTGGTAGGTAACTGGTCACCTAATTCTAAACCTTGCGATGTTGCTCCGTAGCTTGCTTCAGGATCAATGTCAGTTGTTTTCTTCATGATGTAAAATAAATTACGACCAACCAAACTAACATTTATGCCCTGAATGGCATTGTGGAACATTGAAGCAGGGAAATTATAACCCAATGTTATTTGACGGAACTTGATAAAGCTTCCATTTTGAACAAATAAGCCTGAAACATTATTACCTAAATTGGTGTAGTAGTTTTCGGCTGAAGTAACATTACCCGGCCCGAATCCGGTTGTACGGCCAGGTAAGGTAGCTTTTGATAAACCATCTTCGTAAGCATAGTATTCAGTTCCGGCAAATACTTTACCGCCTAATTTACTATCTATCAGGAACGATAGATTAACATGACCGAAGTTGAATTGGTTATTAAAACCACCACTCCATTTGCCATAGGCTGATCCATAATTTTTCAATGCGCCCTGTACCGGGATACCTGTAGCCGGGTCAACAACTACTTTACCATTCGAATCATATTTATAATCAAATGCTTCAACCTGGTCAGCAGCTTTGCCAACAACATCCGCTAAGAAGCCATTTCCTGTACGTGAAGTAGCAACCGGCAATGATGATTGACCTGCAGCTAACGCTAAAACAGTATTGGTATTTTCAGCAAAATTTAATGAAGTTGTCCAGGTGAATTTTGAGGTTTTAACAGGTACTCCTGTAATTAAAACTTCCACACCTTCGTTTCTGATTTTACCAATGTTTAACACAGCACCCTGGTATCCTGAAGTAATTGAGGCAGGAGCAGGCACAATTTCATTTTTTGAAAGCTTGTTATACCAGGTAACATCAAAGCTTAAGCGATTGTTAAGGGTATGTAATTCTGTACCAATTTCAAGCTCCGAAGCATCTGATGGTTTAAGCTGATCGTTTGGTGTTGAAGTATTGGTGATAGTACCCAATGGCATTCCATTTAACTGCACCGGCGATAAACCATAATTTAAAAGTGTTTGGTATGGCGATGTAGCAGCACCAACGTTTGCCCAACCAGCTCTTAATTTACCAAAATCAAGCCATGTTGGCTTCCAAAGTTCAGTAAATACAAATGATCCGCTTACTGACGGGTAAATGATATTTAATTTATTATTAGGCGACGCAGAAGACGCTAAAGTTGAGAACCAATCAGAACGTGCGGTACCATCTAAGTATAAAAATGATTTATAAGATAGATCTAAAGTTCCGTATAAAGAGTTTACGTCAAATTTATCATCAGCATAAGCTATTGATTTTGAAACAGTGTTTCCGATAGTATAAACGTAAGGGATTACAAAACCAACGCCCGATTCTGTAGTTGATTCGATAGCGCTTTTTCTAAGGTTACCGCCAACATTAGGAGTAATAGTGAAATCGTGATTTACTTTGAAAGGTTTGCCAATCAGGAAATCGGTATTTAATTCTGAAACGTTATCATAAGTTTCACCCAAATTCTGGAAAGCCTGAGCATAATATGCAGTTCCTGTAGGAACGATGTTGGTATATCGCTCGGTGTAATAATCTTCACCTATACGTACTTGTGCAAATAAGCCATCATCAAAAGTATAACGTGCACTTGCCGATCCGATAATACGGTTACGGCTGCTATTGTTTACAAAGTTATATGCTGCAAACCATGGGTTGGTAGCATAGTTGTTATTGGTAAACTGTAATTCGTTACCGGCAGCGTTAGTACCTTTGGTTTGCGGACTAAGCGAATTTACATTTACGCTGGTTGGTAAAAATGTAACCTGGTAGCTGGAGTTACCCGGACCATCGCCTAAAATTGGTCTGTTTTGAGCATCATCGCTAATGTAATTAACGTGTGCATCAATTGTTAATCTTTTAATCGGGCTAAAGTTTCCTGAAAAATTAAAGTTCCTTCTGTCATAACCTGAATTAGGTGTTGGCGCTTCGTTGTGCAAGTCGCTTGCCGAAAAACGGATTGATGCCAGATCGTACGCTTTACTGAAAGACAAAGTATTGGTAAAGGTACTTCCGGTACGATAAAATTCGCTAAAGTTATCTTTCTGTGCAGTGTATGGACGCGATACGCCATCAAACTGAACTACTGATGAACCGTCAAGTGGTGCACCCCAGCTATCGCTGCCAGAATTGAACGCTGATGTTGCATCAGCTGGCTTTAAGCCCTGTGCGCCATTACCATATTGATACTGGAAATCGGTAGGGTTAATTACACTTTCAAAAACGTAGTTTGAACTGTACTCAACAGTACCTTTGGTGCTACCTGTTTTGGTTGTTATTAAAATAACGCCATATTTTGCCCGTGACCCATAAAGAGCGGCAGCGGCGGCACCTTTAAGTACAGAAATTGTAGCAATGTCCTCGGGGTTCAGGTTGCCGATACCATCGCCCTGATCAGGAGAGTTTGAATATTGGCCGCCACTATTCATTGATAAACCAGCTATTTCAGTGTTATCAATGTTGTTCATAGGCACACCATCAATTACATATAATGGTTGCGTAGAGCCACTCAAGCTGGCAGCACCACGTATATTGATATTTACAGATGAAGCAGGTCCGCCCGATACTGTAGATACATTTAAACCTGCCACCTGACCTTCTAACTGGTTGGCAAAGTTTACTTCTTTTGCGGTATTCAGTTCATCTCCTTTTATTTCGGTAACTGAATAACCAACTGCTTTACGTTCTTTTTTAACACCAAGGGCGGTAACTACTACTTCGCTTAACTGCTTTGAGTCTTCCTCCATTTGTACAGTTATGCTGGTACCGGTAACGGTTACTTCCTTTTTCAAATAGCCCAGATAGGTTAATACCAGCACATCGCCAATATTGGCGTCGATGTTGAATTTTCCGTTAATATCTGTCTGAACGCCTTTTGTAGAGCCTTTTACCACTACACTCACGCCAATTATAGCCTGGCCGGTAGCATCGCGTACAAAACCTGTTATTGGAATAGCATTGGCATTGCTGCTGCCATCAGTGGCCGAAAGTTTAGGAATATCCTGTACATTGGCTGCAACACCTATATAGTTGCCAACCATTTTGTATTTAAGATGAGTAGTATTCTGCAATTCAGCAATCACATCAGCGAGTGATTTATCTGTTAAATGCAGTGTAATAACCGGCAATTGTTTTATAACCTGTTCATCATAAACAAAGGTTACGTTTGCCTGTTTTTCGATGTTTTTAAATACCTGTTTTACACTGGCTTTAACAACATTTACATTTACTTCCTGGGCCCGGGTTCCGGTCGCCATCAGGAGCGATGTACAACTTATTTGTATGCCGATAATTATTGTAGAAATGCGCATGCATTTTTTGAGTATGGGCAATACTTTGCCGTAAAAATTTATCATATTTGTAAGGGTTTAATATTCAAGTTAAACTAACAGCCTGGCGTATATGGGTCTCAAGCATATATACACAGGCCAAATCTCATTGCCGGGGACATTTGCCGTGTCTCCGGCTTTTTCCTTTCTTAGCTGCTAAGTAGGGTGTATGTTATTTAATCACTACTGTACTGTCATTGGCTATTTGATAATTAAAATGTTTGGTGAAACTTAAAATTTCCATAATGGTATCCAATCGTTGATTACTCAGGGTTATGGATATTCGTTCGTCAAGCAACTTTCTGTCAGCTACCTGTATATGTGTGTTATATTGTTTTTCTATCGCCTTAAATACATTATCCAGGTTTTCCTGGTCAAAAACCAATGGGCTTTTACACCATAAATTAATCACCGGATCTGGTGTGGTGCCTTTTACAAACTGGTTGGCCATTTTGTTTAAAACAATTTCTTGTTTTGGCAGCAGCATTACCGCAGGCTCATTAGCATGGCCGGGCCGGGTAACACCTACTTTACCGGTAATAACATTTACTTTGGTCATCCCCTCCTTTGCGTATGCCCGTACATCAAACGATGTACCCAGTACGGTAATATTCAACGTTCTGGTTCGTACTACAAACGGATGATTGTCTTCGTGCTTTACGTCAAAAAATGCGCGGCCTTCTATTAATTCTACTTCGCGCAGCTTTCCTTTAAAGTTTTTAGGATATTTAAATGTGGTATGTGCATTCAGCCAAACTGATGAGCCATCGGCCAAAGTTATTCTGGTTATTTTTTGAGTGGTTAAATTTATCAGCTCTGCATCGTTGTTTTCGGTTTTACCGCTCAGATTGTTATAAAGTATAATTCCGCCAAAAATAAAAACTATGGCTGCGGCAGCCGCAGCGCTCCATTTAAGCATACGCACTACCGTGCCTTTTTGCGGGCCGGTTGCTTTACCGTTTTTATGCTGATGACGCATTATTTCGGAATGAAGATTTTCATATATCCTCATTTTCACATCAGTTTCAGATTCATCGGCAGAAACAACTTCAAACTGATCACCATCATGAACAGCATCATACCACTGATCCAGCAAAGCCTTTTCCTGCGGTGTTGCTGTGCCTGTCAGGTACTTTTTTGCCAATTGTTTCAACTCATTCCTGTCAATAGGAGCCATTTTATTCGCATTTTTATATATAGAGTATATTCAATGGCAAATACCCTTGCTTTTTTCTAAAACTTTTTAAAAAAATTTTAAAAGTATGTGTAAAAACAACACTAAGTAGCACAAAAAACAGGTAAAAATGGGCGAAAAGGCAGAAAAAAAGACTAATTCTTAATTAAAAAGGTCGATAAATATCAAAAACAGCAAAAAATCACTCATAGATGCCCCCAAACTGCCTCGTATAGTACGTAAAGCCTTTGTTAAATGCCCCTCTGCTGTTTTTTGTGAGATGTTCAATTGTTCCGCTACATCGGCAAGCGACATATCCTGCAACTTGTTATATTGAAAAACGAGACGGCATTTTTCGGGTAGTTTATTTGAAAGATTCAGAATTATTTCCAGCAGTATCTTGTTGTCAACATCAATCTCAGCTATATCGCCTGCACTTAAAACGCCTAATGCATTTTCGTTTTCTTTGAGCTGCTTTTCTTTAGCACAATGACGGTATACCGAATAGCGCGTCATGGCGGCAAGGTACTGGGTTAATGATTGTATCACCAACGATTCCCTTTTTTTCCACAACACAAGAAACACCTCCTGAACAATTTCCTCGGCGCTGTCGGTATCCTTCAGCAGCTTATAAGCTATATAGTATAGTTTATTCCAGTAACGATTGTAAATTTCGGTGAATGCTGGTTCGTTCCCATCTCTGAGCAGATCGGTTAAGGCCTTATCATCAAGTATTTGAATAGCGCTCATTAGGGGTTTGCTGAGAACGAAAATAATATAAATTTAATAAAAAAGTAATATTTGTATTAAAAATTACAACGCTAAGTTGCATATTTTTTAGCAAAATTCACAGCAGAAATATAATTGGAAAAATTATTTTTTACCAAATAAAATTTGGCACGGCACATCATTGATTTTTTTATTCATCAGCCGTATCACATTTTACCCAAATTTACCAAACTACATTCCTCAAAACAGCATCAGAATCCACATATTAAACTAATATTAAATAAATATAACCTAATACGACATTACTTTCTCCCAATTTACCTGTCCGGCATTTTTTTTGATATGTTAAAAGTATCTACAAAAAAACCGCAATCGTTTCAATTTCGTTAATAATGCTAAAGGGTTTGATATGTTTAGTACAGCACAAAAATCGATGAGCGATATAAAAACTCAGGAAATAATTGGTAACATCAGAAAAATAAGGGAGTTTAGGAATTATACGCAGGATTACCTGGCCGCCAAACTTAATATTTCGCAAAATGCTTACAGTAAAATTGAGTTGGGTTACAGCAGTATTACATTAACCAGGCTAATTCATATTGCCCAAATTCTGGAAATTTCACTTGTTGAACTGATTAATTTTAGCGGAGAGGATGTTAGTTTTATAAAACTAACCGAAAAAGCTTCGTGAGGGGTTTAAAGCTTGTTTAATTCGTCAATAAGTAATTTGCTTACTTCGTTAAAATAACGCCTTACGCCAAAGCCCATTACGCTTTGTATGCCCCGGGTTGCATTGGTTATGAACACTTCATCTGCCTCGTATAAAATTTCGGGATTTATTTGCGCTTCGGTAACGGGTATGTTAATTTTTTTTGCCAAATCAATAATTACCTGCCGCATCACTCCTTCCACACAGCCTTCACTCAGGGCCGGCGTATATAAATGACTCTGATACCACACAAAGACATTCGAACTGCTTGCCTCGCACAAAAAGCCGTGTTGGTTCAGCAAAAAAACCTCATCCAGCTTGTTTTGGGTTTTAAACAGCCCCGCCATCACATAAATAAGCGAATTACAGGTTTTTATATTGGACAGAAAATTGGTTGGCTTGGGCAAATCGGCAAAAATATCAACAATAAGTCCTTTGGGGTTTAAAAAGTACCGGGGCTCATCCAGCGGTTGTAATTCCAGCACATAGGCCATATTATTGCGTAACGGCGTATATAGCCCGTCTGCATCGCGGTATACCGTGAGGCGCAGGCGGCCGTGCTTTATTTTATTGCGCCTCGATATATCTTCGCATTTCTCCCTCAAAAACCAGGTATCCATTTGCGAGTAACCATCAATTTTAAGAGCCTTCATTCCTCTTTGCAGGCGATCGGCATGTAGCTCAGCAAATTTAAGCTGACCTTTCATCAGGCGCATGCTCTCAAACAAACCATCACCATACTTAAATGCCCTGTTGTTTACTGAAACCAGTTTGGTTCCGGCGGGTAATATTTCGCCATTAAAATTAATAAAAACAGGTGTCATGGTTGGAGGTTAGATGTTAGAGACCGGAGGTTAGATATTAGTTTTCTTATTAAACGCAGAAGTATTAAAAAGTTTCATTTTATATATTGAGGGTCGATTTTCCTAATCGCTAATCTCTAATCACTAATTCCTGCTCCCGCATACTTACGCCATTTATTTAAAACAGTTTCAAAATCTTTTGGCAAAGGTGCTTCAAACAATAATTGTTTTTTTAATGTGGGATGCAAAAAGCCCAAAATTTGTGCGTGTAAGGCCTGTCGGGGCATCAGCTCAAAGCAATTTTCAACAAACTGCTTATACTTATTAAAAACAGTGCCCTTTAATATTTTGTCGCCCCCGTAAGTGGCATCGCTGAATAAAGGATGGCCAATGTGTTTCATGTGCGCCCTTATTTGATGAGTGCGGCCGGTTTCCAGCTGGCATTCAATCAGTGTTACATAATCCATGCGCTCCAAAACCCTGTAATGCGTTACCGACCATTTCCCTTTTTCCGGATCGTCATAAATAGACATTACCCGCCGGTCGTTCACGCTACGGCCAATATAACCGGTTACGGTACCGTCTTCGGGCAAATCGCCCCATACAAGGGCTATATATTTGCGTGTAATAGTGTGGTCAAAAAACTGTTTGGCCAACCAGGTCATGGACCGTTCATTTTTGCTGATCAGCAGCAGGCCCGATGTGTCCTTATCAATACGATGCACCAAACCGGGGCGATCGTCATTACCCGGCAAAGTGGGCAATTGCTGAAAACGATATACCAGCCCGTTTACCAGCGTGCCTGTGTAATTGTTATAACCGGGATGCACTACCAGGCCAGCAGGCTTGTTTACTACCAGCACATCATCATCCTCATAAACAATATCAAGCGGAATATTTTCGGGGTAAACCTCTGTATCGCGCGGCGGGTGCGGCAGTACAACCGATATTACATCCAGCGGCTTTACTTTATAGCTCGATTTAACGGGCCTTTCATTTACCAGTACATTTTCCAGCTCAATGGCGTTCTGGATACGGTTACGCGAAGCATTTTCAACGCGGTGCATTAAAAACTTATCAATTCGCAATAACGATTGTCCTTTATCAACAATTATACGCAGGTGCTCATATAAATCCTGTTCATCCTGGTCAATTAATTCGTTTTCATCTGCCATCGGCGCAAAAATACTCGTTTTTTCAAATTATTGATTAATTGTTAAATATGTACCTTTATATCCTCATAATTTATACCCCATAATTGTCATTAATGGATATCGATCTCGAAATTTTTAGTCCCGTTCATCAAATTAAAAATAAGTTATTTACTGAGCTGGATTTAAAGGTTTTTATAAAACGGGATGACCTGATACACCCCATTATTTCGGGCAATAAATGGCGGAAGCTGAAATATATTTTAAAACAGGCGCAGGCGCAAGATAAAACCCACCTGGTAACTTTTGGCGGTGCCTATTCCAATCATTTACTGGCAACGGCAGCAGCAGCAGCCAAATTTGACTTTAAAGCCACAGGGATAGTACGCGGCGAACCCGTAAATAACGATACCCTGTTTTTATGCCGCTTACATGGCATGGAACTGATATTTACTGATCGCGATAGCTACCGCGATAAACCAAGCCTGTTTGAAAAACACTTTGGCAATAATGCTGATGTTTTTTTTATTGACGAAGGAGGCTCATCTGCCGAAGGCGCCAAAGGATGCAGCGAATTGCTTAACGAACTGGAAGACACATACCAGCATATTTTTTGCGCCAGCGGCACCGGCACCACCGCCGCCGGCATTATAAACGGAATAAAAGAACATCAGCTATCTACACAATTTAATACTATCCCGGTGTTTAAAAACGGCGAATTTTTAAAGAGCGAAATTGATCGTTTTTTAACCTCGCCTGCTGACTACCACTTGCACACCGATTACCATTTTGGCGGATACGGCAAAACTACCCCTGAGCTAATTAAATTCATAAAACAATTTGTAACCGATACCGGGATATTAATTGAACCTGTTTACACCGGCAAAATGCTGTATGCCCTATTTGACCTCGCTCAAAAAAAACATTTTAAACCCGGCGATAAAATACTGGCTATTCACAGCGGCGGCATTTGGGGTTTGTTGGGGATGAAAGAGCGATTTGTGATTAGTTGATTGGAGGTTAGTGATTAGGGCATTTTTGCTCAGATCTGCTAATCTTTTGGACTTTTTTGCGACTTTCCGATTTCAGACTTAGGGCTTCAGGACTTTCAAATTCCAAAAACCAAAAGTAATTTCAGTACAAAAACCAACTTTAAACAATTTAAAGTTACTTTTTGGCGTTTCGGTTCAAAAAGTGCCTAAATTTTGTTTTTAGGGGCTTTTTTAATAAATTTGGAGAAATCAAACCGATATGTATAACCTGCTTGTTTCTCCCGAAAATGTACAGGCTTCTTTGCAGAAGCATGTTTTAGCCGATGGCTTCGACTTAACTTTTGATATGGAAAAAAGTAAGGGTGTTTATATTTACGATGCTAAACATAACCGTACCTTGCTCGACTTTTTTACCTGCTTTGCTTCGGTACCTTTAGGTTATAATCACCCCAAAATGGTGAACGACGAGGAGTTTAAAAAGAACCTGATGCTGGCTGCTTTAACCAACCCATCAAACTCTGATATTTATACAACGCAATATGCGCAGTTCGTTGAAACTTTCGACAGGGTGGGTATACCGGAATACCTTCCGCATGCTTTTTTTATCTCAGGCGGCGCTTTGGCTATTGAAAACGCTTTAAAAGTAGCCATGGACTGGAAAGTTCAAAAAAACTTTGAAAAAGGTTATACCAAGGAAAAAGGTTTTAAAGTAATTCACTTTGAGCACGCATTTCATGGCCGCTCGGGTTATACGCTAAGCTTAACCAATACCCAACCGGTAAAAACTAAATGGTTTGCCAAATTTGATTGGCCACGAGTATCGGTTCCATACATCAACTTTCCGTACAGCGACAGCAATCACGATGATCTTTTAAAAAGAGAGGCGTTATCCATAACGCAAATCAAAAAGGCATTCGACGAAAATAAGGACGATGTATGTGCTATTATTATTGAGCCCATACAATCAGAAGGAGGAGATAACCACGTAAGACAGGAATTTTTAGAGCAGCTAAGAAAACTGGCTGATGAAAATGAAGCCTTATTAATTTATGACGAAATACAAACCGGTGTGGGCCTAACAGGCAAATTCTGGTGCCATGAACATTTTGGCGAACTTGCCCGTCCGGATGTTATTGCATTTGGTAAAAAGATGCAGGTTTGCGGCATACTGGCTGGCAGAAGAGTTGACGAGGTTGAACACAATGTATTCAACGTACCATCGCGCATTAACTCAACCTGGGGCGGTAGTTTGGTTGATATGGTTAGAGCCTCAAAAATAATGGACATTATTGAGGAAGACAACCTGTGCGATAATGCCGCACAAATGGGCGACTACCTACAACAGCAACTACAAAACATTTCCAACAGCCACCCTATTATTACCAATATACGTGGTAAAGGGCTTTTAACCGCGTTTGATTTCCCCGATAAGGCAAGAAGAGACAAATTTATTCACGAAGGAATGGAGCATAATGTGATGTTCCTGGGGTGTGGCGAGCATAGCATCCGTTTCAGGCCGGCACTTATTATTGACAAAAAACATATTGACGACGGCCTAACAATACTTGAAAAAATAACGTCAAACCTGTAGTAAATGTAAAACTTTTGCTACAGTGCCTATTATATAAACTAAAAATAGTCCTTTTACTACTTATTGCACGCTAAAAAAAGCTTATTAACGTTAATTATTAGTAACAATATTAACATATACTATATTTTTACCAAAATAAGCAATATTTTTAATTATTAAGGTTGGTAATTTTGAATAGGCAATATAATTAGTTACAAAAGGCATAATGAGCAAACACATTGAAAAATTAAAAAAACAACTGATTGAAATATCTGAAGTTGTTAATTCATTCCGTTCTGAAGCGGTGCAGGTAAGAGTGGTGGATAAGTTGTTGGAAGCGCTACTGGAATCGGAAAAAACTGATGGCGAAGGTGTTGAATTATTTACTAAAAGGGGGTACAGGCAAAGGGCAGAAAGCGAGAACGGAGTATACCTAAACGGATCATCCAGGCTCGGTAAAAAACCCGGAGCTACTAAAGTATTAAATCAGCTATTATCGACCGATTTTTTTGACGTGCCTCATTCCATATCTTCTATTGCTGAGTACTGTAAAGAAAACTTCGATTCAGAATTTAAAACATCCGAACTTTCGGGCATCCTTTTAAAACTGGCAAACGAAAATAAATTAAGAAGAGAGCGCAGCAATGAGAACAATCGCTTTGAATACGTAAGAGTTTAACAATTGAGACTATTTTCAATCTAAAATATTGAGCAAGCGGACTCTTTAGTGATCCGCTTTTTTTTAAAAATCTCAAGTCAAAATTAATTTTATCGCAGATTTTTCTCTCATTGTTTCACATACCGAAGCACAACAGCCCCCGACTTAAAAACCGTTGACTCAGCCAATTTTAATTGTAATTTCTCTTGCAGATGGATACCGTCAAACAATCGTATGCCTTCTCCTACAACTATCGGGTGAATTATAATATGATATTCATCAATCAAGCCAAGTTCTGCAAGTTGTGAAGGAAGGCTTATACCACCTGTCATAATATTTTTACCTGGTTCTTGTTTCAATTTAAGCACCTCTTCCTGAAGGCCCGTACGAACAATTCTTGTTTTTTCTCCCTCATGGCTGTCTAATGACTGTGAGAAAACAACAATTTTGTCGACGGCGTCAAATGCCTGAGCAAATTCGTCATCAGCATTTTCTTTCGCCACATCGGGCCAATAAGGAACCATCAGTTGATAAGTTTTACGCCCGTAAAGGAATGTGCCGGTATCTTGCGTAAGGCGCGTAGCATACTCAAACGTTGCTTCATCGGGAAAGAATTTAGTGTGGTCGCAGCAACCATCTAAGGTCGTATTGATTGCGTAAATTAAATTTCTCATTTGATTGATTTTAGTTTTTTATTTTTTTTGAAAATCATTTTTGAGATAAAGTTTCCAATAACTCGTCCAGATTTTTGAATTGCATAGCACATCCTTCGAGGGTACCCATTTCAATCATCTTTTCCAATCGGGCAAGTGATTCGTTATAAATGGTAATGCTGACTTTTGTAGTGTCGTTTTGTTCGCTGAAATTAAAATCCCATTCAGAACCGGGCAATTCAGGGTTTTCATCTTTATCTGCAAAAGTATTGTATGTTTTGAAATTGGTTTTTGGACTGATGGAAGTAAATTTTTGAATAAACCAGCGTTCTTGTCCGTCCGGGCTTACCATAGCAAAAAACCTTCGTCCGCCAACTTCAAAATTCATAAATTTTGTTTTTGTAACAAAGGGTTTGGGGCCCCACCATTGGTCGAGTAACTCAACTGTTGTCCACGCTTTCCAAACGAGTTCAAGATCGGCGTTAAATTCCCGCTCAATGTAAACGGTTTTATTTTCCTTATTTACTGAAAAATCAAATAAGAGATTACTGCTCATTTTTCTGTTTTTTTATTGTTGATAATAAATCGTCCAGTTGGTTGAAACGGGTTTCCCAAATTTTGCGGAACTGCTCAATCCATTTGTCAATTTCTTTCATTTTATCAATTTCTAACTGGTAATAAATTTCTCTGCCTTTGTGTTCTTGTTTTATCAGTTCACATTCTGTTAAAATGCGCAGATGTTTAGAAACTGCCTGCCGGGTAGTGTCGAAATGTTCGGCAAGGGCATTAGGCGTCATTGCCTGCAATGCAATTAAGGCTATGATTGCCCTCCTTGTGGGGTCTGCGATTGCCTGAAAAATATCTCTTCTCATTTGTGCTGTTATTTAATTTAGGAAACCAATTGGTTGCAATATATGTGCAACTTTTCGGTTTCGCAATTTTTTATGATTTTTTTAAATTTAAGTGGTGAACATTTTAGCAGTACGGTTCAAAACTGCGTGTTTGTTACTATAATGGGGATAGCATACAGGTTTACTGATGTAATTGTGTTGAATTATTTTTTTTGTTATGGGGATTGTAAATCCCCATTTATTTTAGTCCGGGATTATAAATCCGGACTAACGTGTGATATTTATGCACATAAAAAAGCGATGGATTTTTAAAAACCCATCGCTTTTTTTATATCGGTTACATGAAAAGGCTGAGCCTAAATTAATTCACAATTTTAGTGCCGGTTGTCACAATTTAATCTTATATACCTGTCAGATTTATCTACGAAAGGTATTATATCGCAACCCGCTGTCCGAAGTTTATTAACTTCGGACGACTATGCCCGTAGTCTCTGACTACAGTGAAAGATTCAAATATTAAACTATATTTTACAATTAATGATCCGCTTTTCAATCTTACCTCAAATCAAACAAACTATTAACCCCTAAAATTTTTCGTGAAGTAAATCCCTCAGCATATTTAGCTCCAATGCTTTTGCCAAATTCGCGGGCGCGGGCCTCAACCACCTGTATAAAATCAGGCGATGATATATACGTTTCGGGTTCATCCTGCCATCCCGGGTTATAAAATTGCGAGCCATAAGCATGAATACTTGCAATTTTTTTATCCCAGTATTCCGTAACGTCAATCAATATATCAGGCTTAATATACCTGTCCTGTATAAAATGCAACACCAGCAATGGCCGCCATTCCTGCTGCAGTTTACCATCCTCAAAAGTTTCTATTTTCCGTAAGCCGGCTAAAAAGGCGACAGTTTCCACCAGTTCATTTGCCCGGCCATGGTCGGGGTGCCTGTCGTGATAGGCATTGGTGATAATTATTTCGGGCTGATATTTGCGAATGGCCGCAATAACTTTCAGCTGGTATTCTTTAGTGTTCTGAAAAAAGCCATCGGGAATACCCAAATTCTCTCTCACAGCCAGCCCCAATATTTTTGCGGCTTCGGCAGCTTCGGCGGCTCTTATTTCAACAGAACCGCGGGTGCCTAACTCGCCCCGCGTTAAATCAACAATACCAACTTTTTTTCCTTCGGCAATATGTTTTAATATGGTACCCGCGCAACCCAATTCGGCATCGTCGGGGTGTACGGATAAAACTAATATATCCAGTTTAAGCATAACAAAATTTAATTATTTACCGGTAGCTAATAAGCGCGTTACCTGCTTCCTGATTTTGGATGACGTGGGTTTGGTAAACGGATAAAAAAAGTCTGTTACCATACCCGATCTGCTGATTAAAAATTTATGAAAATTCCACCGGGGCACAGAGTTTAACTTTCCGTTTTCCCTTTTATCAGCAAAAAATTTATATAGAGGATCAGCATAAGGCCCTCTTACCCTTATTTTTTCAAAAACAGGATAATTTACCTGTTGTACTTCGCAAAATTGAGCTAATTCATTTCCGTCGAGAGGTTCTTGTCCGCCAAAATCATTTGATGGGAATGCCAGAATTTCAAAATCTTTCCCCTCAAATCCGTTCTTCAGTTCGGCAAGTTCTTTTAGCTGAGGTGTAAAACCACATTGAGAGGCAGTATTTACAATTAAAAGCACTTTATCTTTATAATCAGCCAGGCTGATTTCTTCACCGTTTAACTTTTTAACATTAAACTGGTAGATGTTTTTATCAATCATTATTAATAGTTAGTAGATGTATAACCCGCCTGCAGCAAAATGGCTTCTATATCCTTTTGCTGATCGGGGTCATAAGTCTCCTTTAAATCATGACCAAATATGCGGGCTGCTGATTGATATAAAAACGCTTTAAAACCGCCCTTTAAATCTTTAACCATTGCATAGCTGGTATTACCGGTTTCCCGGTCAATCAACTTTATCAAAACCTCGCCCTGACTAATTGTCAGGTCTTTAATTTCCTTATTAAATAAATCTTTTATCTGTGTTTCACAGGCATCAATCAATTCTTTTTGCTTGTGTTTATCGCCGGTTAAGGCAAGGTCGCGCTGTAGCTGGCGGTACCTTTGCCCTGCAAAACGTGCATACGGCAATACTTTAAGCACATTGTAACGCAGGCGGCGGTAGTTATCTAAATCTTCCTGGCTTTTAAAAATGCGGGTATCTGTAATCCTTACGTCAGGAATTACTATCCATGGCATAAGTTTACCGCTATCAACCGTTAAATATGTTTTAATGGTATCGTTTTTGCCCAGAATTAAAGGCGCAGGCTTGTCAGTTTGGGCCATTGCAGAACCCATCAAACAACAAAACAGCAGTAAAAGACCAATTAATTTCATAATTTTACGTATTACAAAATTAATGCATTTTATTTGGGATTTTATTACGATCCTGTAATTATATTTTTAGTTACAAAACAACCAACACAAAAAGGAGTACAGCTCAGCGAATGAAAGACTTAGTGATTGACCTGGAAGCAGAGAAAAATGAGATACTAAAAAGATATCGGGCTTTGCTGCGTGCTTCAAAATCAACCTTGCAAAAAGGCGATAAACGCATGATACGCAAGGCTTTTGAGGTTGCACTGGAAAGTCATAAAGACATGCGCCGCAAATCGGGCGAGCCTTATATTTACCACCCTATTGCAGTGGCTCAAATTGCCGCCGAAGAAATTGGCCTGGGCACCACCTCTATTGTTTGTGCTTTGCTGCATGATGTGGTGGAAGATACCAATATGACCCTTGATGATATTGAAAGGGAATTTGGCAAAAAAGTGGCCATGATAATTGATGGCTTAACCAAAATATCGGGGGTTTTTGATACCAACAGTTCGTTGCAGGCCGAAAACTTCCGTAAAATGCTGCTCACCCTGGCCGACGATGTAAGGGTAATATTGATAAAACTGGCCGACCGCCTGCACAATATGCGCACCATGGAGTTTATGCCGCGCGATAAGCAGCTAAAACTCTCGTCAGAAACCGTTTACCTGTATGCCCCTTTGGCACACCGCCTGGGTTTATATGCCATAAAATCAGAACTGGAAGACTTGTCCATGAAATACATGGAAAGAGAAACCTACCAGTTCATTAAAAATAAGCTTAACGAGAAAAAGGCTGAACGTGAAAAATTTATCCGCGATTTTATTGAGCCGGTAAAAAAAGTAATCACCGGTCAGGGTTTGGAGGCTGATATATTCGGCAGGCCAAAATCAATCCACTCAATTTGGAACAAGATGAAGAAAAAATCGATACCCTTTGAAGAGGTGTACGATCTTTTTGCCATCAGGATTATACTGGATAGTGCTCCCGAGCACGAAAAGGCCGACTGCTGGAAGGCTTATTCCATTGTAACAGATTTGTACCGCCCCAATCCGGACAGGCTGCGCGACTGGATATCGTCGCCAAAGGCAAACGGTTATGAATCGTTGCATACCACGGTAATGGGGCCCCGCGGGCAATGGGTTGAGGTACAGATCCGCACCAAGCGCATGAATGAAATTGCCGAAAAAGGATTTGCCGCGCATTGGAAATACAAAGAATCGTCAACCGATAGCGGGCTCGATCAATGGGTGCAAAAGGTTAGGGACTTGTTGAAAAACCCCGAGTCAAATGCGCTTGATTTTCTGGACGATTTTAAGATGAACCTTTTTTCGGACGAGATCTTCATCTTCACCCCGAAAGGAGCGCTTATTCAGCTGCCATTAAACGCTACCGCGCTCGATTTTGCCTTTGAAATTCACACCGATGTAGGCGCCAGCTGTATTGGCGCCAAGGTAAACCATAAACTGGTACCGCTTAACCATAAGCTGCAAAATGGCGATCAGGTGGAGATCATTACCTCAAGCAAGCAGGTGCCGAAGGAAGACTGGCTCAATATTGTGGTAACGGCCAAAGCCAAAGCCAAAATAAAATCGGCCCTAAAAGAAGAAAAACGCAAAGTTGCCGAAGACGGTAAGGAGATATTGGAGCGGAAGCTTAAATCGTTAAAAATCACCTACAACTCCGAAAATATACATAAGCTAAGCTATTACTTTAAGCTGCCATCAACCCAGGATCTTTTTTACAATGTTGCCAAAGGCACTATTGATATGAAGGACCTGAAAGAATACCAGGCATCAGAAAAAGTAATTGAAAATAAGCCGCAGGATAAAATTGAGGCAGAGCAGGTACAAAGCCTGATGCGCAATCTGAAATCAAAAGATAAGGATATGCTTTTGATTGGCGAGGATATGCAGAAAATTGACTACAAGCTGGCCAATTGCTGTAACCCTATCCCCGGTGATGACGTATTTGGATTTATAACCGTAAGCGATGGTATAAAAATACATCGCACTAACTGCCCAAATGCGGCCAAACTGATGGCCAATTATGGCTACCGTATTGTAAAAGCACGCTGGACCAACCAACAGGAACTTGCCTTTTTAACCGGTTTACGAATTACAGGTATTGATGATGTTGGCTTAATTAACAAGTTAACCACTGTAATATCCAATGATTTCAAGGTGAATATGCGCTCTATTACGGTTGATAGCGACAACGGCATTTTTGAGGGATCAATAATGGTTTACGTAAACGATACCGAACATCTCGAAAATCTGATCAAAAAATTAAAAACAGTAAAAGGCGTAACCGGCGTTAACCGCTTTGATTCGGTTATTGAAAAAGCATCTTAATTGGTTGACTAGGTGATTGGTTGATTGAGTGAGTAGTTACCCCGATAACTTAATCAACCTAATAAACTTAATCAACTCTAAACTAATTTAATAACTTTGTCTCTTTAAATATTAGCATGTCTCAACAGGAAACCATAGATATGGTTAAAAAAATTTTCGAGGCCTATCTTGAAAATAAAAACCTAAGAAAAACACCCGAGCGGTTTGCCATACTGGAAGAAATATATTCCCGCAGCGATCATTTTGATGTGGAATCATTGTATATCCATATGAAAAATAAAAAATACCGGGTTAGCAGGGCCACGGTTTATAACACGCTGGAGCTTTTAGTTTCGTGCGATTTGGTTACCAAGCACCAATTTGGTAAAAATATGGCCCAGTTCGAAAAATCATACGGTTATAAACAGCATGATCATATTATTTGCATTGATTGCGGCAAGGTGGTTGAATTTTGCGACCCCCGCATTCAGCAGATACAAAGCATGATGGGTGGCTTATTGAAATTTGAAATAAAACACCATTCGCTTAACCTGTATGGTAATTGCGAAAAGCTGAAAGCGGGCAATTGCGAAAGAAAAGTTTCGTAAAAATGAATAAACCAACATTAAGCAAACAAGCATTTTGGGATGTTGATATGGATAAGATCGATTATGAAAAGAATGCCCGCTATATTGTTGAAAAGATAATTGAAAGAGGCAAGGCCGAGGATTTTGATAGTATTTTAACTTTTTACGGTTTTGAAAAAGTAAAAGAATTAGCCCTGCAAGCCAATTGTTTATCAGACATTAGCATAAATTTTTGCTGTGTTTTGTTTAAAGTAAAACCTACCGATTTTAAATGTTACAAGAAGAAACAGTTGAACCTTCAACACTGGAACTTCTAAAACAGATTGTTTCCTTACCTGAATTAAAGCAATTCAGACTGGTTGGCGGAACCGCACTTTCCCTACTAATGGGTCATCGAAAATCAATCGATTTAGATTTATTTACCGATCAACCTTTTGAAAAAGAAGTCCTCATCCCAGCATTAGAAGACGCTTTTGGGAAATTAATTACTACAAACGAAAGAAGTAAGCATATTTATCAATGCATTATCCGGGATGTAAAGGTTGATTTTGTTTCTGTTAAAGACCCTTTTTTAAACCCAATACAAATTATAGACGGGATTCCATTTGCTGACAACAAAGATTTAATTGCTTTAAAACTTAATGCAGTGAAAGGCAGAGGAGCTAAAAAGGATTTTTGGGATATTGCAAAATTGCTGCAATCCTATTCAATGGATGATCTTTTTCAATTTTATCATGATAGATATAATTATGATGATACCTTTGCACTGATTAGATCAATAGTCTATTTTATTGATGCTGAAGATAATCCGGACCCAGTTAGTTTGGATGGAGCAACATGGGCAGAAGTAAAAGAGACGATTATTAAAGGATTTGATGATTACTACAAAAAAAAGAAATAAAAACTAATGGCTGTTGACGTATTATTAGGCCTCCAGTGGGGCGATGAAGGTAAAGGAAAAATTGTTGACGTACTAAGCGCGGGTTATGACCTTATTGCGCGTTTCCAGGGCGGACCAAATGCAGGCCACACGCTTGAATTTGACGGTAAAAAATTTGTATTAAACACTATACCTTCGGGCATATTTTTTGAAAATACCATGAACCTGATAGGCAATGGTGTTGTTATTGACCCCATTACCCTTAAAAGGGAAATTGATAAATTAAAAGATGCCGGGCACGATTTGTTAGCAAAGGGTAACCTGATGATTGCTAAAAAGGCGCACCTTATATTGCCTACTCACCAATTGCTGGATGCCGCATCAGAGAAAAAAATGGGCGAAGGCAAAATTGGTTCAACCTTAAAAGGTATTGGTCCAACCTATATGGACAAAACAGGTCGTAACGGCCTGCGTGTTGGTGATACTACTCTGCCCGATTTTAAAGAACGTTACAAAAAGCTGGTTGATAAGCATGTATCTATGCTTAAATCACTATATGGCGAGGTTGATGATTTCAGTGATCGTGAAAAAGCATTTTTTGAAGCAGTTGAGCTGATTAACAAATTCCAACTGGTTGATTCTGAACACCTGGTAAACAGCTACCTGAAGCAAGGCAAAAAAGTGCTGGCCGAAGGCGCGCAGGGCACTATGCTTGATATTGACTTTGGCTCATATCCTTTTGTTACCTCATCAAATACCACAACTGCAGGTGCTTGCACCGGGTTAGGCATTGCACCTAATAAAATTGGCGATGTAATAGGCATTTTTAAAGCTTATTGTACCCGAGTAGGCGGTGGCCCCTTCCCTACCGAACTAAATAACGAAACCGGCGAAGAACTGCGCCGTATAGGCCATGAATTTGGCGCTACCACTGGCAGGCCCCGCCGTACCGGCTGGATTGATTTACCGGCCCTTAAATATGCTATAATGCTTAACGGCGTTACCGAACTGGTAATGACCAAGGCCGATGTATTAAGTGGCTTTGATAAAATTTATGCCTGCACCCACTACAATTATCTGGGCGAAACCATCGATTACATGCCGTATGATATTTGTTCGGTAGATGCTGTACCTGTTTTAAAAGAAATTAACGGCTGGAAAGAAGATATTACAGGCATTACCGAAATAGCTCAGATACCTGAAAAATTAAGCGCTTATATTAGCTTCCTGGAAGCGGAGCTTGGGGTCCCCGTAAAATACCTTTCCGTTGGCCCCGACAGGATACAAACTTTAGTACTACACTAAGTTTTAAATAAATTTTTTAAAAGGCTCCGTTATCGGGGCCTTTTTTGTTTAATTATTTTAACTATCTAAAAAACAATATTTTAAAAGTATTGTTGTGATATTAAATATTCCCGTAAGCTCTATTGTTAGCGCAAATACTTGCATATTTTAAATAATAACATAAAAGCAAAATTTAACCCGGTGTTTAATTAAGGGTTAAAATCAGTGGCTATTATTTTGTTTATATATAGAATAACCGTATTAGTATATACATTATCAACGTTGGTGTAATTAAAAATTTAATTACGTTTTCAATACATAAATTGGTGTAATAAAAAAAGAAATATACCATGGGCATTGGCACTACCTTAAAAAAAATCAGGCTTAATAATAAATACTCGCAACAGTATGTAGCTGACCATTTGAATATTAGCCGCAAAACCTACAACAACTGGGAAAACAATAAAACAGATTTGACATTGCAGAAATGCGATAAGATCTGTGAGCTCTATAGCATAAGGATTAGCAGGCTGATTGAATATCACCTAAAAAATGTGACATCAATTAATTAAAAGTACTGGTAAAGCTTGCTATTTTTGCGGGGTGATAAAACACATTGCCGATCTGCAAACATTTAAAAACAAAGCTTTACAATGGGCATCGTCTTTTAATGTTTTCTGTTATCTTGATTCCAACAATTTTACAGATCCTTATTCAAAATTCGATACTCTAATTGCCATTGGTACAAAAAATGAGGTGGTAAGCCTTGTTGGCCATGCTTATAGCGAATTGGAACAGTTCCGCAAAAGGAATCCGGGCTGGGTTACCGGTTTTTTGGGGTACGACCTCAAAAACGAAACCGAGCAGCTGTCGTCACAAAATGCCGACCACCTTCAATTTCCTGATCTTTATTTCTTCGCGCCTCAATACCTTATGTTGATTAAAGGTAACAACGTAGAAATAATTGCTGATGACCCTGCATTCGTACTGCAATGCGTTGAAACACAAAAATCACATACCCCTATTAAAATGCCGCCTGTAAACGTTGAACAACGTTTCAGCAAAGCGGCATATTTAAATACAGTCGAAAAAATAAGAAATCATATTAATCGCGGCGATATTTATGTAACCAACTTTTGCCAGGAATTTTTTGCAGAAAATGCCATTATTGACCCTTTGGCCGTTTTTTTGAGATTGAATGAAATATCTCCCAACCCTTTTGCTGCTTTTTTTAAATGGCATCACAACTGCATCCTTTGTGCCACACCCGAACGCTTTTTAGCGAAAAGAGGTCAGAAACTAATATCACAACCCATTAAGGGAACTGCCAAAAGGGGTAAAGACAATGCGGACGATGACTTGATTAAAACCCGGCTGCGCGAAACGGTTAAGGAATTGCAGGAAAACGTGATGATAGTTGATTTGGTGCGGAATGATCTCACCAAATCGGCCGTGCAGGGTACTGTGCAAACGGAGGAGTTGTTTGGTATTTACAGCTTTAAGCTGATCCATCAAATGATATCAACAGTTACCTGCCAATTGGATCAAAATATATCGGCAATTCAGGCGCTAAAAAACACTTTCCCGATGGGCAGCATGACAGGTGCCCCCAAAATAAGCGCAATGCAATTGATGGAACAATACGAGCAAAGCCGACGGGGTGTTTATTCCGGAGCCATGGGATATTTCAGTCCCGATGATGATTTTAGTTGCCCTAACGCCTCCATAATTCCCTGTACCTTAAGTAAACAT
>JABDEQ010000008.1 GCA_013286985.1 Bacteroidota bacterium
ATTAAACGGCGAGATCAGGCACCTGCCCGAAAAGGATATTAAATCTATAGCATCGGCCATTAGCATAGCCGAAAATTATCCGGAAGAGGTTAAAGGTTTTATGAATGATGTACATCAACTCATCAAAACAAGTCATGTTCCTGTGCTGGGTATTACGGGCACCGGCGGTTCGGGTAAATCATCATTGGTGGATGAAATTGTGCGCAGGTTTTTGATAGAGACCGATAAAACACTGGCTATTATTTCTGTCGACCCATCTAAACGCAAAACAGGCGGTGCTCTATTGGGCGATAGGATAAGGATGAATGCAATTAATAGTCCGCGGGTATACATGCGCTCGCTGGCTACCCGGCAAGCCAACCTGGCGCTCTCTAAGCATGTACAGGAAAGTATTGATATCTGTAAGGCTGCGGGATATGATTTTATTATTGTAGAAACTTCGGGTATCGGTCAGTCGGACACGATGATTACCGATTATTGCGACCTGTCACTCTATGTAATGACACCTGAGTTTGGCGCAGCAACCCAGCTGGAAAAAATAGATATGCTCGATTTTGCCGACCTGGTTGCCCTTAACAAATTTGACAAGCGTGGTGCATTAGATGCCATAAGGGATGTGCGTAAACAATATAAACGTAATCACCATTTGTTTACTGCTAAAGATGAAGATATCCCGGTTTATGGTACCATGGCATCCCAGTTTAATGATCCCGGCATGAATACCTTGTTCAGGGCGTTAATGAGTGCTGTCAAAACAAAAACTGGTGTTGATTTTGTCAGCTTAAAACAAAATAACCAGGCGCCGCAGGAAGAATCTGAAAAGATTTATATTATTCCGCCCGACAGGGTACGGTATTTAGCCGAGATAGTTGAGAGTAGCAACGGTTATAAGCAGTGGGTAAACGAGCAGTGTAAAATTGCGCAGCAGTTGTATGGGTTGAGTATCACTCAGGGCCTTGCGAATGGGGGCCTCACCCCGGCCCTCTCCAAAGGAGAGGGAGTTAACCAGGCATTACAGGAAATTCAAAAACATCTGGAAGAGCATCTCCACCCCGAATGCAAGCGCCTGCTAAAACATTGGCCCGAAACGGTTAAACAATATACAGCCGAAGATTTTATTTATAAGGTACGCAACAAGGAAATCAGGCAGCCATTATATTATACTTCGCTATCGCAATTAAAGATCCCTAAAATTGCACTGCCCAAATATGAGGCCTGGGGCGATATATTGCGTTGGCTGCTTACGGAAAATTTGCCCGGAGAATTTCCTTATGCTGCCGGGGTGTTTCCGCTGAAACGAGAGGGAGAGGACCCAACCCGTATGTTTGCGGGTGAGGGTGGTCCGGAGAGGACTAACAAGCGATTTCATTATGTTTCGCTCGGTCAGCCGGCACACCGGTTGTCCACTGCTTTTGATTCGGTAACGCTTTATGGCGAAGATCCGCATGAGCGACCGGATATTTATGGTAAAATAGGTAACTCGGGTGTAAGTATCGCCACGTTAGATGACGCTAAAAAGCTTTATTCGGGCTTTGACCTGTGCGCTGCTACAACTTCGGTTTCAATGACGATAAATGGCCCGGCACCTATGCTACTTGGCTTTTTTATGAATGCAGCTATTGATCAGCAATGCGAAAAGTACATTGTTGAACATCAATTGCAACATTTGGTAGAGGCAAAGTTTAGGGAGTTGTATGATGATAGGGGATTGAGGAGACCGGGATATGGAAGCCAGATGGGGGGAAGCCTCACCCCGGCCCTCTCCAAAGGAGAGGGAGTTGAAAAGAAAGCGGGAAAGTTTGGTTATGAGACGGGAGATTCAAAGATTTGGGAGCTTTTAAAAGCAAACTCAAGAGAAAACCGGCAAAATCAGACTGAAGCTGAAAATGTGTTATGGGGGTATTTAAGAAACAATCAAACGGGCTATAAAATAAGACGGCAGCATGCTATTGATGGTTATATTGCCGATTTTGTTTGTCTTTCAAAAGGATTAGTTATTGAAGTTGATGGCGGTTATCACCAATTAACTCAGGAACAAGATGAAGTAAGAACCAGGGTCTTAAATAACGAAGGTTTTGAAGTAGTTCGTTTTTTAAATGAGGATGTAATCAATAACACAGGGCAAGTAATTCAAAGTATAAAGGGAGCACTCCAAAATCAGCCGGAGAGAAAACTTGTTCCCGCTGCAAAGCCTCACCCTGCCCTCTCCAAAGGAGAGGGTTCTGAAATTAGCGAAGCTACCTCCCTCTCCTTTGGAGAGGGCCGGGGTGAGGCTTCTCTTCCCCAAGGCAACAACGGCCTCGGCCTAATGCTTTTAGGCCTCACCGGCGACCAGGTATTACCTGCCAAAGAATATGAAAAAATAAAAGCCGATGCCATAGCTAAGGTACGCGGCACGGTGCAGGCGGATATTTTAAAAGAAGACCAGGCACAAAATACCTGCATTTTTTCTACTGAATTTGCCTTGCGGATGATGGGCGATATTCAACAGTATTTTATAAATAATCGGGTTCAGAATTTTTATTCGGTATCCATTTCCGGTTATCATATTGCAGAGGCGGGTGCAAACCCTGTAACGCAACTGGCTTTTACTTTATCCAATGGTTTTACTTATGTGGAGTATTATTTAAGCAGGGGAATGCATATTGATGATTTTGCACCCAACCTTTCATTCTTTTTCTCCAATGGTATTGATCCGGAGTATTCGGTAATTGGTCGTGTAGCGAGGCGGATATGGGCAAAAGCAATCAAAAATAAATACAAGGGAAATGATAGATCGCAAAAGCTTAAATATCATATCCAAACCAGCGGCAGGTCATTACATGCACAGGAAATTGATTTTAACGATATCCGTACCACCCTGCAGGCTTTGTATGCTATTTATGATAATTGTAATTCGTTGCACACCAATGCTTACGATGAAGCCATAACAACCCCTACAGAAGAATCGGTGCGCCGTGCAATGGCTATTCAGCTAATTATTAATCGTGAATTAGGCCTTGCCAAAAATGAAAACCCTATACAAGGTGCTTTTATTATTGAAGAGCTGACCGACCTGGTTGAAGAAGCCGTATTGGCAGAATTTAAAGCTATAAATGATCGCGGTGGTGTTTTAGGAGCGATGGAAACCATGTATCAACGCAGTAAAATACAGGAAGAATCGCTTTATTATGAAACATTAAAACATAATGGCGACTATCCGATTGTGGGTGTAAATACATTCTTAAATAAAAAAGGATCGCCAACCATTGTGCCATCCGAAGTGATAAGGGCTACAGAAGAGGAAAAGCAATTCCAGATACAGGCACTGCATGAGTTTCAACACCGCAACCAGGATAAAATACCACAATTACTGAAGGATCTTCAGCATATTGCTATTGGTGGTGAAAATATTTTTGAAAGCCTGATGGAAGCCTGTAAATATTGCTCATTGGGACAAATTTCGCATGCTTTATATGAAGTAGGAGGACAATACAGAAGGAATATGTAGTTGTTTAGTGATTAGAGGTTAGTGGTTGAAGGTTAGGGGCCATATGATATAAAAAGTATAACTTCGATATTTTAAATGTAATAAATGAGCCAAAGTCATGATTTCAAATAAACTAAGGCCTGAGAATGTTGAATTGCGGCGCAAAGTTATGGAAGGCATCAACAAGGCTCTTAGGTAATTGGTGATCGCAAGTGCTGAAAGAAATGAAAAACTGGTAATTGCCGACAGTGACGGAAATGTGTTGCACGTGCCTGCTAAGGATCTGTTTAAAACGCTCCCGGAAGCAGAACATA
Source organism: Bacteroidota bacterium (assembly GCA_013286985.1). Next base: position 3,784 of record JABDEQ010000008.1, read on the forward strand.
TTTAATTCTTCCTTTTTTATTTAATCAAAATAATGACCAAAACCCTTTATTTTGCAAAATGCCATCCCCAATAATAGAAGACAAAACCTTCACTAAAGCTACTGCTGAAACGCTCTCGGGTTATAATAATACTTTCGAAAATTGCAGCTTTATAAACAGCGATCTTTCTTACGCTGATCTGTCATCAGTAACTTTTATTAATTGCAGCTTCCAGGGTTGTAATTTAACGCTGATCCGTTTGTCGGATACTGGTTTGCAGGATATTCATTTTAAAGATTGTAAATTAAGCGGGGCCGATTTTAGTAAAAGCCGCGATTTTTTGTTTGAAGTGAATTTTGAGGCTTGTATACTGGATAATGCCATCTTCTATAAAAAGAAAAATAAAGGAGCTAAGTTCACAGATTGCTCCATGATAGAAACCGACTTTACAGAGAGTGATCTGACGGATGTATCATTTATTAATTGCAATCTTAACCGTGCTTTTTTTAGCCGTACTGTTTTGAAAAATGCGGATTTGCGCACATCTTACAACTACACCATTGACCCTGATACCAACGTGCTAAAAAAAGCCAGATTTTCTGTCCATGGTTTGCCCGGTTTGCTGGCTAAATATGATATCAGGATTGAAGGTTGATCTGTACAATCTATATTCAAAAAAACTTACGAAGTTTTTAAAACTTCGTAAGTTTGATATTTTCTATTTTACCTTATGAAAATCCAGATCCTGGAAATCAAAGCTAAAATCAGTTAGGGGCGATACTGGTTTCATTTTTATACCAACAGGCTTTCCGTTTTCATCCGGCGAAAACATAGCGAAAGCGTCAGCCTCCATGCTCCGGTAGTTCCATTTTATAACAAATGTGTTGCCAATATAAGGTAATACTTGTCCGCTTAACTTCGGAGACCTTTTGCAGGTGATCCATAATTGCCCGTCTTTTAAACTGATTACTGCGTCGCCGAGCCAGTTGTCATGATAAGTTCCGGTATAAGGTGTCAGGTCAATTTTTGTAGCATCAAGTTTCCGGGCGTCCACCTGTTTCCATACAGCTGCGGTTACTTTATCGGCGTTGTCATTGCTGGCTTTTACATTATCAGCATACATCTTTACCCAATCCCTGCCGCTTAAACCTAAATAGCTGTCCTTAATCTGGTTGGTGACAGCACTGAATGCCGCGCCCGACTCCTGGTTGGTTAACACAATAATAGCCAGCTTTAATTCTGGCAGCATAGTTATTTTAGTTACCATACCATCGATACCTCCGGTGTGATTTACTTCTTTGTAGCCATTTACATCCGACAAAACAAAGCCCAAACCATATGCAGTGAAATGTGTGTTGTAATAATTTTTAGCCGGAGTAGGTATTATAGTTTGCGGCGACCACATTTCCCGGTGTATCGCTTCGCTGAACAGGTGCGCGCTATCACCATACTTGCCATTATTCATTTGAACAATAACCCATTTGCTCAGTTCAGCTACGCTGGAATAAATTCCAGCCGCTGCATCGCCTGTGCCTGCTATAAAGCGCGGTATTACTACCACCTTGCCATCTACTGGGGCGTGTGCGTCGGCCACATCGCTAAAATCTTTTAATCGTTGGTAAGCCGCTACACTGTGCGTCATTTGCAGTGGTTTCATGATGCGGTTTTCTATAAAATCTTCCCAACTCATCCCCGATACTCTTTTGACTATCTCGCCGGCAACTTTATATAACTGGTTATCATAATCATACTTGCTTCTAAAACTCGATACTGGTTTTAAATAACGCAGGTTATGTATCACATCGTCCATAGTAAAATTGGTCGAATCCGGCCAGTCCATCAGGTCTCCTGCACCCAATCCTAAACCACTGCGGTGGGTTAACAAATCTCTTATGGTAAATTCAGCGGTCACGTAAGGATCATACAATTTAAATTCGGGAATATAATCCGTAACCTTATCATCAAGCTTCAATTTTCCCTCGTCGGCCAAAATACCTATTGCGGCAACGGTAAAAGCTTTGCTATTAGATGCTATTCCAAACAAGGTGTTTTCATCAACTTTTTTGCCGGTGTTTACAGAACGTACTCCGTAACCTTTTTCATAAACTATTTTATTGTCTTTTATAATAGCAACGGCAATGCCAGGTACATCAAATGTTTTTAATGTTCTGTTAACCAGTCGATCGACAGAGTCGGGTGTAATTACTTGTGAATAAGCATTTATGCCGGGAATCAACAGGCAAAATGAAATAAAAAGAGACTTGAATTTCGAAGAGCGAAAAATTGAGAAAGATTGCATTTTATATGATCAGTTATAGATGCTAAACATACTAATTGCAGGGCTAATTTCAAAAAGGCAAAAATGGGGAGTTTTTTGCATAACGATGGGTTTTAAAACCCATCGTTATGTGGCATCCGAAAGAAGTTTTAAAAAGTCATCAGCCTTAATAATTCCTTCAATTTTGCCTTTTACTTCAATTGCGATACCTGCAATATTTTTATGTAATTGCAATCTCCCACCAAATAGCTTTTTTTCATCTGATGTGGTAAAACGTTTGAGCTTTGCGAACCCTTCTTTCCGGCAAACGTTTTCCACGCCGCTATTATAAACTACTAAACGCGCCTTATTTCCTGAATTTTCAATAGCAAAATAGAAATCGTTATTGAGTTTTATTAATTCCATTTTAAATATATAAAGTGCTTTAAATCAATAAGTAACAAAATTAAAAGTAATTTATTTTTTAGGTTTTTAGCCAGTGGAAAGTGCGAATAATAATCCACACGGCTATTGCACAAGTGTTAATAACTTTAGTGGTAGAAAGTGGTAGAAAGTGGTAAAAGAACCCTAATTTTACATTACAATTAATGCCAAAGTTTTAAAATGTCCCATTTAACCGGCGAGTTTGAGTGTAAATTAGATAACAAAGGGCGAATGATGATCCCTGCGGGCCTCAAAAAAAAGCTTCCTGAAGCTGAAAGTGAGGGGCTTGTGATCAATCGTGGCTTTAAAAAGTATCTTGTTATTTACACCAAAAAGGAATGGGACAAAAAGCTTGACGAACTCAGCAAACTTAATCAATACGAAAGCAAAAACATAGAATTCATCCGTTATTTTACCCGTGGCGCTACCGAGTTAACGCTTGATGCTGCAGGTAGGGTGAATTTACCGCAGTCGTTATTGGATTACGCAAATATTAAAGCTGATGCCGTGTTAACCTGCCAGATCAATAAAATTGAAGTATGGGATAAGGCGGCTTATGATGCAATGATTGATAGTGAACCGGAAAATTTTGCCGCATTGGCCGAAGAAGTGATGGGCGATAAAAGAAAGGGCGAAACCATATGAGCGAATACCATACTCCCGTAATGCTGAATGAATGCATTGAGGCTTTAAATATAAAGCCAAATGGTACTTATGTGGATGTAACCTTTGGCGGAGGCGGTCATTCCCGCGAGATCTTAAAGCATCTGAATAAAGAGGGAAGATTATTGGCATTTGATCAGGATGCCGATGCAAGGCAAAATATTATAGATGATGATCGTTTTGTTTTTGTTGATCAGAATTTTCGTTTCCTTAAAAACTTTTGCCGCTTGCACGGCGCTATTCCGGTTGACGGGATTTTAGCCGATTTGGGTGTTTCTTCCTATCAGTTTGACCAGGCCGAACGGGGATTCTCCATTCGCTTTGACGCGGAGTTGGATATGCGCATGAATCAGGAATCGGCATTGAGTGCAAAGGACGTGGTAAATAATTATTCGGAAGCCGAGTTACACCGCATTTTTGGAATATACGGTGAAATACAAAATGCCAAATCGCTGGCAAATACAATAGTAACAGGTCGCCTAAATGCACCAATAGTTACTGTGGCCGACCTGAAAAATGTTATCGCCAATCGTATCCCAAAAGGCAAAGAAAATAAATACCTGGCGCAAGTTTTTCAGGCGTTGCGTATTGAAGTAAACCAGGAGTTGGAGGCATTGAAAGATTTTTTAATGCAATCGGCAGAAGTGTTGGTTTCTGGCGGCCGGCTGGTGGTAATGTCATATCACTCGCTGGAAGACAGGTTGGTAAAGAATTTTATAGCCAAGGGCAAATTCAGCGGCGAGTTGGAGAAGGATTTATACGGAAACGATAACAGGCCTTTCGACACAGTCAGCAGGGGCGTAATTACAGCATCGGAACAAGAAATAAGTGAAAATAATAGGGCACGGAGCGCTAAATTAAGAATAGCGGTAAAGAAATGACTAATAGGCTGCGTACGCAAATAGAAGAGGAAGAAGCGGAGAAGAAGCTTGTGGTTGAGGAAAAGCCCGAAAAGGAGTTTTCTGATAGTTTTTTAACGCAGCTTTTTACAAAAGGCTTTATTACCGCAGAAAGAGCAACAAGGGCATTACCCTTTGTTTTGTTTTTGTCGCTTTTAGGCATGATATACATTGCCAACAGGCATTTGGCCGAAAAAAATATCCGTGACATTGATAAAATCACTAAGGAAGTAAAAGAACTGAGCTGGGAATATAAAACCGCCAAAGCCGATTTAGCATTTAAAAGTACACTTACGCAAGTGGCCAAACGTGCCGATACATTGGGGATAAAAGAATCAATGCAGCCACCGCAAAAAATTGTTGCAGATGAGGAGGTAAAAGATGAGCATTAGAACAAACATACTGGTAAGAATTTACCTGGCATTTGGACTGGTTATGCTATTTGCCGGGGCCGTTGTGGTGCAGTTGTACCGCGTGCAAATTATACAGGGGAAAAAATGGAGAGCTATGGCTACTACATTATCAACACATTATCAAACGGTTGAAGCTGCCCGGGGTAACATTTTTTCGAATGACATGAGTTTGCTGGCAACTTCGGTTCCTGAATATGAACTGCACATGGATATGCTGGCACCTGGTATTGTAGATGAAACTGTATTTAATGAAAAAGTAGATTCTCTGGCTTTAAAGCTTTCACAGTTTTATGGCGATAAAACGGCGAGGCAATATTCGCGCATTCTTCGTGATGCCCGTAAAGATAGTTTACGTTATGAGTTGATACGACGCAAAGTAACCTACCAGGAACTAAAGCAGATTCGTAAGTTTCCTATTTTCAATATGGGGAAATACAAGGGGGGATTGATAGCAGTTGAACAAAATCAGCGTGTTTTGCCGTTTAGAACATTGGCTGCGCGTACCATAGGTTATAAAAACGATAATGTAAAAAATGCAGTTGGTTTGGAAGGGGCCTATGCAAGTTATATTGATGGCGAAAGTGGTAAACGTTTAATGCAGCGTATGGCTGGCGGTACCTGGATGCCGGTTAATAATGGCGATGAAGAAATTGAACCAAAAGAAGGTGCCGACATTATTTCAACTATCGATGTTAATTTTCAGGATGTAGCGCAGGATGCTTTAAAAAAGCAATTAATAAAAACGCAGGCCGATTATGGTTGTGTAGTGCTGATGGAAGTTGCTACAGGCCAAATACGTGCAATTGCCAATTTTACAAAGACGAAAGATGGCGATTATAAAGAGAACTATAACTATGCTATAAGTAATGCCGCTGATCCTGGTTCAACATTTAAACTGGCAAGCTATATGACCGCCTTTGATCAGCATAAAATTGATACTAATACGTTGGTAAATGCAGAGAACGGTACTTATAATATGTATTATAAAGGCAAACTGCTAAAAACTTTTAAAGATGCTGAAGAAGGTAATTATGTGATGACAGCAAAAAGGGCTTTTGAGGAATCATCAAACGTTGCTGTTGTAAAATTTATTACAGCGCATTATGGTGATAACCCAAGACAGTTTACAGATAACCTGTACGCGCTGCATTTAAACGAAAGGTTAGGACTTCAAATTCCGGGCGAAGCAAAGCCCGTTATTAAAAATCCATCCAACAGAAGCTGGAGCAAATTAACATTACCCGAAATGGCTTACGGATATGAAATGAGGATGACGCCGTTACAAATGCTTACGCTTTACAACTCAGTTGCCAATAATGGAAAAATGATTGCTCCAATATTTGTACGGGAAATTCAACGGATGGGTAATACGGTAGAGCAGTTTCAGGCGCGCGTTATTAACCCGAAAGTTTGTTCTGATGCAACGCTGGGCAAAATGAAGAGTATGCTGGAAGGTGTTGTGCTGGAAGGTACAGGCAAAACTGTAATAAAAAACTCGCTGTATTCGGTAGCCGGTAAAACCGGGACGGCACAAATAGCAAATGGAGCAGGCGGGTATGGTAATGGTACAAATAAAACTTATCAGGCATCGTTCTGCGGATATTTTCCGGCTAATCACCCTAAATATTCAATGATTGTGGTAATCAATCACCCTACACAAGGTTCATACCTGGCTGCCTGGGTTGCTGGTCCGGTTTTCAGGGAAATTGCCGATAGGGTATACGCCAGTGATTTGGAGATGAACCAGGCGGCGCCAATTCATTATGTAGGTAATACCAACCTGCCTAAAATTAAAAGCGGTAATCCAAAGGCACTTAAACAAGTATATAGCAAACTGGGCGTTAAACCCCTGTATGCATCAAATAATGCAGTGAGTACTGTTGATACCAGCAATGGTATTGCATACGAAGACATTAATTATAAAAGCGGGGTAGTGCCATCTGTAATTGGTATGGGATTGAGTGATGCACTATTTATGCTTGGTAATGCAGGCTACAAAGTTTCTGCCAAAGGGAGCGGATCGGTGATTAGTCAGTCGGTAACAGGGGGCAGTACAATACCAAAAGGATCAAAAATAATAATTGAATTGCAATGAAGTATTTAAGCGATATAATTGAGGGGCTTGCATTCACTGAATTACAGGGGAGTGCTGACATTGAAATTGCTGCCATCGTTTTTGATTCGAGAAAGGTTGTTCCCAGATCGCTATTTGTGGCAGTAAAAGGGACAGTTGTTGATGGGCACGATTATATCCTTCAGGCTATAAATGATGGTGCGGTGGCGGTGATTTGTGAAGAATTACCTTCAAGGGTTACCGGTGAGGTTGATTTTTTAATGGTTGCCGATTCGTCAGTAGCACTAGGTATTGTATCAGCAAATTTTTATGGCAATCCATCAGCCAAATTAAAACTGATAGGGGTTACAGGTACCAACGGTAAAACCACTATTGCTACTCTGCTTTATAAATTATTTGCTGATTTGGGCTATAAATGTGGATTGTTGTCAACCGTTGAAAATCAAATCAACGGCGAGGTAATACCGGCCACGCACACAACGCCAGATCCGGTTGAACTGAATAAGTTATTAAGCGAGATGGTTGAAAAAGGCTGTGACTACTGCTTTATGGAAGTAAGCTCACATGCTATTGCTCAGCATCGCATTGTGGGATTGCAATTTACCGGTGGTATATTTTCCAACCTCACTCACGATCATTTGGATTATCATAAAACCTTTGCCGGCTATTTAAAAGCTAAGAAAACGTTTTTTGATGAACTGCCTGCCAATGCTTTCGCTTTAACCAACATTGACGATAAGAATGGCAGCGTAATGCTGCAAAATACAAAAGCTCATAAAAAATCATACGGACTTAAAAGTATGGCCGATTATAAGGCCCGCATTCTTGAAAATCAGTTTGAGGGTTTGTTGCTGCAGATTGACAGCGACGAAGTTTGGTTTAAAATGGTGGGCACGTTCAATGCTTATAATTTATTGGCGGTTTATGCTACCGCGATGCTATTGGAGCAAGATAAAACTGCCATACTAACCAGCTTAAGTAAGCTTACCGGAGCCAGAGGACGGTTTGATTATATCGTTTCACCAAATAAAATTATAGGCATTGTTGATTATGCGCACTCGCCGGATGCGGTACAAAATATATTGAGCACCATTCATGATATCCGCAAGGGAAATGAAAAAGTGATAACCGTGATTGGCTGCGGTGGCGATAGGGACAAAACTAAGCGACCCATTATGGCCAAAACAGCTTGCGAGTGGAGTGATAGAGTGATCCTTACCTCTGATAATCCGCGGTCAGAAGATCCGGCTCAAATTATCAAGGATATGGAAGAAGGTATCGATCCGGCTTTTAAACGATTTACGTTGAGTATAGTTGACCGGCGCGAAGCCATCAAAACGGCTTGTATGCTAGCTAAACCGGGCGATATTGTGTTAGTAGCCGGTAAAGGACACGAAAAATACCAGGAGGTTAAAGGAGTACGTAGTCATTTTGATGATATGGAAGAGTTAACGAATGTTTTTAACGAGTTGACATAAATTCTAAGGATAAAATAAATAGTGAATCAATAATATAAATCTGTGAAATCAACATAACATGCTTTACTATCTGTTCAATTGGCTTGACAAAAATTACACTATTCCCGGCGCGGGGGTGTTTCAATACATTACGTTCCGCATGGCAATGGCGGTGATAACCTCGTTAATAGTAACAACTGTTTTTGGACGTAGGTTAATTGACTACTTACGCTTTAAACAGGTTGGCGAAACAGTAAGAAATTTGGGTCTGGAAGGGCAAATGCAAAAAGCAGGAACGCCAACAATGGGCGGTATTATCATTATCCTGGGCATTTTAATCCCCACGCTGCTGTTTGCCAAGGTTGATAATATCTACATCATTATGATGCTGGTTACCACTGTTTGGTTAGGCGCTATTGGTTTTTTAGACGATTATATAAAAGTATTTAGAAAAAATAAAGAAGGGTTAGCCGGCAAGTTCAAAATTATCGGGCAGGTTGGGCTGGCTTTGTTTATTGGCTTCACCATGTATTCAAACAAGGATATTGTGATAAGGCAGGAAGTTAAATTGCCGGTTAAATATGATGTTCCGGTTGAGTTTCATATGCGTGGCAATACACCTGTTTACACGCAGTATATAAGGTCGACGAAAACAACCATGCCTTTTTACAAAAACAATGAATTTGATTATGGTAAGGTACTGAAGTTTATTGGTGCCGATACTGATCATTACTCTTTGTTGGTATTCATGTTCTTTGTAATTATCATCATAACATTTATATCCAACGGGGCCAATATAACTGATGGTATTGATGGTTTGGCAACAGGCACATCTGCCATCATCGGCATTACCCTGGCTATTTTGGCCTATGTTTCTGGTAACACGGTAATAGCCGATTATTTGAATATTATGTATATCCCAAACTCAGGCGAGCTGGTAATATTTGCAGGTGCGTTTGTTGGGGCGTGCGTGGGCTTCTTATGGTACAACTCCTATCCGGCACAGGTGTTTATGGGTGATACAGGCAGTTTGGCTATTGGCGGTATCATAGCAGTGTTTGCCATCATGATAAGGAAAGAATTATTGGTGCCAATATTATGCGGCGTTTTTGTTATGGAAAATTTCTCGGTAATTATCCAGGTATTCTGGTTTAAATATACCAAGAAGCGAACAGGTACAGGTGTCCGTGTTTTCCTGATGGCGCCATTGCATCATCATTACCAGAAAAAGGGATTTCATGAAGCGAAAATAGTGACCCGGTTTTGGATTATCGGTATCCTGCTGGCCATTATAACATTTGTAACATTGAAGTTGAGATAGCCACTAACCGGCAAAGATTAAGGTGAAGGGTTAGCGTTTAGGTTTGATAAAATTGAGTTTGCAAAATAGGGTTTATAAAATTCTATTATTCTAAAATACAGGTTGATATAAAATGATAAATAAAAACAAAATAGTAGTTCTGGGTGCGGGTGAAAGCGGCGTTGGCGCAGCTTTTTTGGCGCAGCAGCAGGGCTACGACGTTTTTGTTTCGGACTTTGGGACTATTGCTGATCATTACAAGCAACAACTGGTTGAATGGAATATCCGCTTTGAAGAAAATCAGCATACGGAAGATGAAATATTGGCCGCAGTGGAGGTAATAAAAAGTCCGGGCATACCTGACAAAGCGCCAATCATCAAAAAAATTAAAGAAAAAGACATAGCCATAATATCTGAAATTGAATTTGCCGGAAGATATACCAATGCCAAAATTATAGGCATAACGGGCTCAAACGGTAAAACCACTACTACCAGTTTAACCTATCATATCCTCAAAAATGCAGGATTAAATGTAGGGTTAGCGGGTAATATCGGCAAAAGTTTTGCCTATCAGGTGGCAACAGAAAAGTTTGACTTATATGTGCTGGAGCTAAGCAGCTTTATGCTGGATGATATGCATCGCTTTAAGGTGGACATAGCTATACTACTGAATATTACACCTGACCATTTGGACAGGTATGATTATAAAATGGAAAATTATGCAGCGTCGAAGTTTAGGGTTACGCAAAATCAAACGGCCGACGATTATTTTATTTTTTGTGCCGATGATCCCGAAACCATTAAAGGAATGGCCGGAAGCAGTTTTGCAGCACAACAACTGCCATTTTCTATCGAAAAAAAGATTGAACCGGGAGCATATCTCGAAGAAGACAATATTGTCATAAACGTATACAAACAACATTTTCAGATGTCAATTTCAGATTTAGCCCTTCAGGGCAAACACAACATTTACAACTCAATGGCATCAGGTATCGCAGCTAAAGTGCTCGAACTGCGTAACCCATCTATAAGGGACAGCATGAGCAATTTTAAAAACATTGAGCACCGGTTGGAATCGGTGGGTAAAATATCGGGCATCAGCTTTATTAACGATTCAAAAGCTACCAATGTTAACTCAACCTGGTACGCATTAGAGAGCATGACAACTGACGTGGTTCTTATACTTGGTGGCGTTGATAAAGGCAATGATTATTCTATGCTGAAAGACCTGGTAAAGCAGAAAGTGAAAGCCATTGTTTGTTTGGGAAAAGACAATAAACGTATTCATGATGCTTTTGAAGATGTAGTTGAAATAATTGTAAATACCTATTCGGCTGAAGAGGCGGCACAGGTGTCTTATCATTTGGCTAAGAAAGGCGATACGGTACTGCTTTCGCCTGCATGCGCAAGTTTTGATCTTTTTAAAAATTATGAAGACCGCGGCAATCAGTTTAAACAGGCAGTAAGAGAGTTGTAAGCCCCACCCAACCCTCCCCGGTAGGGAGGGCTTAAAATGTTTAAGTGGAGTTAAAATAAAACAAAATAAAAATAAAAAAGTCTCCCCTGCCGGGGGAGATTTAGAGGGGGCTAATAAAATGGATAAAATACTCAGTAACACAAAAGGAGACCGCTGGATATGGCTGATAGTCATATTATTGTCGCTTATTTCATTGCTGGCTGTTTACAGCGCCATTGGCTCGCTTGCCTATAAAAGGGGTGTTGGTGCCGAGTCTATTTTAATGAAACACGTGGCTATGATAGTTGCCGGTATAGCACTGATGTATATTTCACATAAGGTTGATTATCGTTATTACCGCGGCATATCAAAATTATTAATGATCATCACCCTGCCGTTGTTGGTGTATACTTTGCTTTTTGGCAGCCATGTAAATCAGGCCAGCAGGTGGTTGTCTATTCCGGGTACAGGGTTAAGTTTCCAAACATCCGATTTGGCAAAACTGGCGCTGATTACTTACCTGGCACGCACATTATCAATAAAGCAGGAAAATATAAAAGATGTAAAGCAATCATTTATCCCAATTATGGGCTCTGTTTGTTTGGTTTTCATTTTGATCGCCTGGGCCAATCTTTCAACGGCATTGATGCTTTTTGGCGTAAGCATTTTACTGCTTATTATGGGCCGTATCAGCGTAAAACAAATTGCAGTAGTGTGTTTGGCAGGTGCTTTTCTTTTAGGATGTGTGGTTATGCTTGGTCCCCGCAGGCATATGTATATGACCCGTATCAACACCTTTATGCACCCGGAGAAGGCTGACCCTGATAAGGCTCAGCAGGCTAATCATGCAAAAATAGCAATCGCTACCGGCGGCATATTTGGTAAAGGAGTTGGCAACAGCGATGAGATAAATAGCTTACCCGAAGCTTATTCGGATGAGATTTACGCCATTATAGTTGAAGAATACGGCCTTGTTGGCGGTATAATTTTAATCAGCATTTATTTGTTTTTGTTGTACCGGTGCATAAAAATAGCCACCCGGGCACCAAAAGCCTTTGGGACGTTACTAGCGGCGGGCCTGAGTTTCAGCTTAACCATACAGGCATTTGCCAATATGGCTGTGGCCGTTGGTTTAGGGCCGGTAACAGGTATTCCGCTGCCGTTTGTAAGTATGGGTGGTACATCCATATTATTTACCAGCCTGGCGTTCGGCATTATACTTTCCGTAAGCCGGGATATTGAAGAACCAAAGAAAGTTATTGTAGGCGAAATAACAGAAGTGGCCGTCTGATTTCGGAAGTGCGCCACCGCTAAAGCTAAGGCGGCACGCGGTCGGAGTTTCGATTTCGGAATTGAAAAAGTTTAATAATTAATGTAATCAAATAATAATACAGTGAAACCAGGGAAAAAAATAATCATTAGCGGCGGCGGCACCGGAGGACATATCTTCCCGGCAATTGCTATCGCTAATGCTTTAAAAAAGCTTGATCCTGATACACAGATACTATTTGTAGGGGCAAATGGCCGCATGGAAATGGAAAAGGTTCCTGCTGCTGGATATCAGATAATAGGGTTAGACATACAGGGAATTCAACGTAAATCTTTATGGAAAAATGTGATGTTCCCGATAAAATTATTGTTGAGCGTAAGGAAAGCTGTTAAGATTATTAATGATTTTAAACCCGATGCGACGGTAGGTGTGGGTGGATATGCTTCGGGCCCGTTGTTGTATGCGGCGTCATTAAAGGGGATTCCTTACCTGATACAAGAACAAAATTCATACGCCGGTATTACCAATAAATGGTTAGGTAAAAAAGCACAAAAAGTATGTGTGGCGTTTGACGGTATGGAGCAATTTTTTCCAGCTGCTAACATCATTAAAACCGGCAACCCTATCCGTAAGGAGTCGGTTGATATTAATGGGAAGCAAATGCAGGCGTTGGAAAATTATTCGTTGTCAGCATTTAAGAAAACTATTCTGGTTACCGGGGGAAGTTTAGGTGCGCGTACTTTGAATAATAGCATAATGGCAGGCCTGGATAAAATAATTGCTGCCGATGTGCAGGTAATATGGCAAACAGGCAAGTTTTACTATAAAAGCATTATTGAAAAGCTGGGAGAAAATTACCACCCCAATGTGAAGATTGTTGAGTTTTTAAACCGGATGGATTTGGCATATGCTGCCGCTGATGTCATTATATCGCGAGCCGGAGCAGGTACAATAGCAGAGCTCTGTGTGGTGAAAAAACCGGTAATACTGGTGCCATCGCCCAATGTGGCCGAAGATCATCAAACAAAAAACGCCTTGGCCCTGGTGCAGGAAAATGCGGCGGCCTTTGTTGCCGATAGGGATGCGGAAGAAACGTTGGTTGATAAAGCGTTATCGCTTTTGAAGGATAAAGAATTACAAAAAAAATTAAGTGACCAAATTGGCAAACTCGCGCTGCCTAATGCAGATGAAGTAATTGCTAAAGAAGTTTTTAAAATAAGCCGGTAGTATAAAAGAAATGGAATTAAGTAATATAAAACGGGTTTATCTGATCGGTATCGGTGGTATTGGGATGAGTGGTCTTGCCCGTTATTTTCATCATTTGGGTTGTGTGGTTTGCGGATATGATAAAACATCAACCGAGTTAACCAGCGAACTTCACCGCGAAGGTATTCCGGTTATTTTTTCGGATAGTGCCGATTGGATACCGGTTAGTTTTCAGTCACCGGGTGAAGAAACATTAATAATTTATACACCTGCAATCCCGAAGGATTCGGTTATTTTAAATTTCTTCATCAACCAGGGGTTTGAACTGTTTAAACGTTCGCAGGTATTAGGGATTATCAGCAAAGGCATGTTTACCGTTGCGGTTGCCGGTACGCACGGTAAAACTACCACCTCAACTATGATTGCCCATATCCTTAAAGATTCTGGTATGGATTGTTCGGCATTTTTGGGTGGTATATCGTCCAACTATCAAAGTAATGTACTGTACGGTAAAAATAATATTGTGGTGGTTGAGGCCGATGAATATGATCGCTCATTTTTAACCCTGCATCCTGATGTGGCTATTATTACTTCGATGGATGCCGATCACCTGGATATTTATGGAGATCACAGTCATTTAACAGAGTCGTTCAAGCTTTTTGCGTCGCAGATAAAGCCAGGTGGTAAATTAATTCACCGAAAAGGGTTGCCCCTGGAAACTGGTTTTACCTATGCTGTTGAGCAAGAGGCTGACGCATTTGCATTGAATATCCGCATTGAAAATGGCGACTTCTATTTTGATTTTAAAAATGCCAATAAAAGCATCACCAATATAAAATTAGGGATTGCAGGGCTGCATAATATTGAAAACGCAGTTGCCGCAATTGAAGCTTGTTTATTGTTAAGTGTTTCTGCCGAAGCCATTAAAAGTGCGCTTGGTTCATTTAAAGGGGTTAAACGACGCTTTGAATATATCCTGAAAAGCAGCGATCACATTTTTATTGATGATTATGCACATCATCCCGAAGAGCTGAAAGCGTGTATACGCTCGGTTAAAAGATTGTATCCTGAAAAAAAGCTGACCACTATTTTTCAACCACACCTTTATACCCGTACCCGTGACTTTGCCGATGGTTTTGCCGAAGCCCTTGATATGGTAGATGAATTGATTATTCTGGATATCTACCCAGCCCGCGAATTACCGATTGAAGGTGTTACCTCGGATATGATTCTGGGAAAAATGAAAATCACCAACAAACGGAAGCTTCAGAAAAACGAAGCTATTGATACCGTACGAAACGAACAACCTGAGCTGCTTTTAACAGTAGGAGCGGGTGATATTGATCAATTGGTACAACCTTTAAAACACGCACTGCAAGATGTTTAAAAAACCGGTTTTTAAATATATTTTAATAAGCCTTGCCGTAACAATATGCCTGGGAGGGCTTATTGTGCTGATGAGTTTTATTGAAGTAAAAAAATCGGAAGTTGTTTGTAAAGACGTAAAGGTGTTTATCCCAGGCAGTCAGTATTTTATTGACAGGCAGGAGGTTGATAAAATATTATTGATACAGAATAAGCCTTTAATAGGGCGCAAAATGGAGGAAATAAACATCCATGAACTGGAAAATAAATTAAAAGCAAATCCATTTATAGAGTTTGCTAAGGTTTATACCGATATGGATGGAATTATTAATGTAGAAATAAGCCAGCGGCAACCCATTTTAAGAATAATAAACAAAATTGACCAGGATTTTTATGTCGATCAGCATGGTTTAAAAATTCCGCTATCATCAAATTTTACGGCAAGGGTGCTGGTGGCTAATGGATTTATTGATGAACTTTTTGCTAACCAGGTAGATACGCTGCACACGGCAATAGCACAGGAGCTGTTTAAAACGGCAGACTATATCAGGAAAGATTCATTGTGGGATGCTCAGATTGCGCAGATATATGTAAACAAGGATCATGAAATTGAATTGATTCCGCGGGTGGGTAATAACCGCATTTTACTTGGCAATGCTGATTCGTTAGACTCAAAGTTTCATAACCTGTTGGTTTTTTACAAAAAAGCATTGCCGCAGGTAGGTTGGGATACTTACAAAATAATAAATATTAAATACGCTAACCAGGTGATTGGGGTTAGAAATGATAAATTAAAACAGGACTCGCTGAAAAACAAAACAGCGGCCGGTGATTCAACAAAATTGGTTAAGGATACATCTAAATCTACTAAATAAGATATTAATATGGACAAAAGCTCAACTCAGGAAAAAAGTTCGCCAATTGTAGTAGGACTGGACATTGGTACTACTAAGATCTGCGCTATTGTGGGCCGGAGGATAAAGAACGGGAAAATAGAGGTATTGGGAATTGGTAAAGCAGAGTCTGCCGGTGTAACCCGGGGTATGGTGTCGAACATTGATAAAACAGTACAGGGTATAAGCCAGGCTGTGGATATTGCGGGCACGCAGTCAAATGTCGAAATCAGGGTGGTAAACGTGGGTATTGCCGGCCAGCATATTAAAAGTTTACAACACCGCGGTTTAATAACCCGTAGAGATGTGCAGTCTGAAATTTCGCGCAAGGATATCGATAAGCTGGTTGAAGATATGTACAACCTGGTAATGCCACCGGGAGAAGAAATTATTCACGTGTTACCACAGGAGTTTACTGTAGATAACGAGCCCGGTATAAAAGATCCTATCGGTATGGCGGGTGTAAGGCTTGAGGCTAATTTCCATATTATATCCGGACAGGTTACAGCAATCAAAAACATTGTAAAATGTGTAAATAAAGCAGCATTAGAGAGCCAGGAATTAATCTTAGAGCCCTTAGCATCTTCAGAATCTGTTTTGAGCGACGAAGAAAAAGAAGCTGGTGTTGTTTTGGTTGATATTGGCGGTGGTACTACAGATGTGGCTATTTTTCACGAAGGCATCATCCGCCATACAGCAGTTATTCCTTTTGGCGGAAACAGTATTACCGAAGATATCCGCGAAGGTTGCTCTGTAATGCGCAACATAGCCGAACAATTGAAAGTTAGGTTTGGATCGGCACTGGCTGAAGAAAATAAAGAAAACGAAATTGTATGTGTTCCGGGCTTGCGCGGCCGCGAGCCGAAAGAAATATCGGTTAAAAATCTCGCTTTCGTGATTCAGGCACGCATGGAAGAAATAGTTGAGCATGTTTACTATGAGATCAAGTCATCCGGATACGAGAAAAAACTTATAGCAGGTATTGTAATAACCGGTGGTGGTGCACAGTTAAAGCATTTATCGCAACTGGTGGAGTATGTTACCGGGTTGGATTGCCGGGTTGGTTATCCGAACGAGCACCTTGCAAAAAATGAGGTGTTGCCGAAAAATGTTTACGAAGAGTTACAAAGTCCAATGTTCGCTACGGGTATAGGTTTATTAATAAAAGGTATTCAGAAAATAGAATATAATGAACATGTAGCAGTGCCGGAAGATGTAAAAATTGTGAAACCAAAATACACCGAAGACAAAAAGTTTGGCCTTTTAAGTAAGTTGGTTGAAACGGGCAAACGTTTTATTAAGGACGATATAAAAGACGAGGATTTTTTGAAATAGAGATGACACCATTGTTCGGCAAAAACACGTAAAATGAAAGGTTGTTTGCGGCTGAATATAGGAGTTATTCACAATTAATCATTTTTCCACATATTGACAAATGTGGAAAAACCTTGTGGAAAAAATAGTATTATTACATTAGAGAAATCTGAATATTAGTCAATTACATATAGCTGATCGTCATGGATTACGGTCCTGATCAAAAATAAAAACTAACACATGATAGCTCTATTGCTTTTTACAAAGCGATTATTTTTAATAAAAAACTAAGGATTATGCAGTTTGAGATGTTAAAAGAAAAGTCCTCCATCATCAAAGTAATTGGTGTTGGCGGCGGTGGGGGCAATGCGGTTAACCACATGTACAGGCAGGGTATTACGGGCGTTGATTTTATAATCTGTAATACTGATGCACAGGCGTTGGAGCTGAGCCCTATCCCAAACAAAGTTCAATTGGGTGCCAGCCTTACCGAAGGAATGGGTGCCGGTTCAATACCCGAAGTGGGTAAAAATTCGGCTATAGAAAATATTGATGATATAAAACAAATGCTGGGTGCCAATACCAAAATGTTATTTATAACTGCAGGTATGGGCGGCGGTACCGGAACTGGTGCCAGTCCGATTATAGCTAAGGCCGCCCGCGAGATGGATATTTTAACGGTAGGTATCATTACTACGCCATTTGCATTTGAAGGAAAACGCCGTAAAATGCAGGCCGAAGAAGGTATGGAAGAACTGAAAAAGTATGTAGATTCTTTTTTGGTGATTTCAAACGACAGGGTACGGCAGATATTTGGTAACCTTACTTTAGGCTCTGCTTTTGCGCAGGCTGATAATATTTTAACAACTGCCGCAAAGGGTATTGCAGAAATTATAACATTGCCAGGTTATATAAACGTCGACTTTAAGGATGTGCGCACGGTAATGAAAGATAGCGGCGTTTCTATAATGGGAAGTTCGGCTGCTGATGGTGAAAACCGCGCATTGAAGGCTGTTGAAGGAGCATTGTCATCACCATTATTAAAAGATAATGAAATTGAAGGTGCAAGGTATATCTTATTGAATATCAGCTCTGGTAGCAAAGAAGTTACCATGGATGAGGTTAGTGTGATAACCGACTACATACAGGAAGAGGCCGGTTTGGCCGCCGATTTAATATGGGGTAACTGTATTGACGAGAACCTTGGCGAAAAGCTATCGGTAACAATAATTGCTACCGGTTTCCAAACAAAGGACGAACGTGAAAAAGAGCAGAGCAGCAAGAAAATTGTTTCTATGCTGATGCCTGAAAATACGCCTATGGTTAAGCCGGTTAATGAGTTTGTAAACCCGGTTAAGGCAAATACAGCTGCTGAACCTTACATGAAGCCTAAGGAAGAGCCGAAGCAAACTGGTTTATTTGATCTGTTTGCTACCCAGAAAGAAGAACCAGCGGTTATCAGACATGATTTGACGGCAGAAGAGCCCGTTAACAACGAGTCGGAAGCTGCGGACATGCCGGAAATGACCTTTAAATTGGCTGAGCCGGTTGTTAACTTCGAGCCATCGGTAAGGGAGCAAAAACTTCCTGAACCCAAAGAACCAGAAATAGTTGTAGGAGCAGATGACAATAAAACAGACGAATCGATAGAAGAGCAGTTACGCAAATCGCGCGAGCGTATTATGAGGCTGAAAGACCTGAGCATGAAACTTCGCAATGGAAATTTGCAGGAACTGGAAAGTGTTCCGGCATATAAACGTAAAGAAATAGCTTTGCAGCAAACGCCGGCATCAAACGAAAGCCAGATTTCCAGGTTCTCTTTATTGCCTGATGACGAAGGTAATACCGGTATTCGCAACAATAATTCGTTTCTGCATGATAATGTGGATTGAGTGGAAGTGACAAGAGGTTAGAGATTGGAGGTTAGGTTTTGTACTTAACCTCCAATTTTTGTTTTGTACAATTAGATAGATTATTGAATATTTAGAAACTAATCACTTATCTCTAATAACCAATCACCATTATAGCCTATTATAAAAAGTAATAACGATTGGCTTTAATCGTTATTAGGGCTATATTTGCATACTAAAATTAACACGTACCATTTTGGATATATTTGATAAAATATCGAAAAGCATGGGTGGCCCGCTGGGGCAGCACCAAAAGTGGTCGCATGGATATTTCTCATATCCAAAGCTCGAAGGTGAGATCGGCCCGCATATGCAATTTAACGGCAAAGAACATTTAGTTTGGAGCTTAAATAATTATTTAGGTTTGGCAAACCATCCTGAAGTTAGGGCAGCTGATGCTAAAGCAGCAGCCGATTTCGGAATGGCTTACCCAATGGGCGCGCGTATGATGTCTGGAAACACCATTCATCACGAAGAATTGGAAGCTAACCTGGCTGCTTTTGTAGGTAAAGAAGATGCATTTTTGTTAAACTACGGCTATCAGGGAATGGTATCAATCATTGATACACTGGTTGATCGTAATGATGTAATTGTATACGATGCCGAGTCGCATGCTTGTATTATTGATGGTTTGCGTATGCACATGGGTAAGCGTTTTGTTTATCAGCATAATGATATTGAAAGCTGTGAGAAACAGCTTGAACGGGCTACTAAATTAACAGAACAAACCGGCGGCGGTATATTATTGATTACCGAAGGTGTTTTCGGCATGTCGGGAGCTCAGGGTAAACTGCAGGAAATTATCGACCTTAAAAAGAAATTCAATTTCCGCATTTTGGTTGATGATGCACATGGTTTTGGTACTATGGGTGAAACCGGAGCCGGAACACATGAAGCTCAGGGCTGCATTGAAGGCACTGATGTTTACTTTGCAACTTTTGCTAAATCAATGGCCGGTATAGGTGCATTTGTAGCAGCAAATAAAGAAATTGTCGACTATCTGCGTTATAATATGAGGTCGCAAATATTTGCCAAGGCCTTGCCTATGCCAATGGTTTTAGGACTAAAAAAGCGTTTCGAACTGCTTAAATCACAGCCGGAACTGCGTGCTAAACTTTGGGAAATTGCAAATGCACTTCAAAAAGGTTTAAAGGAGCGGGGCTTTAATTTAGGTGTTACCAATACAATGGTCACCCCGGTGTTTTTAGAGGGCGATTTATATGAAGCCACTGCACTAACCCGCGATTTACGTGAGAACTACGGCATATTTTGTTCAATTGTAATTTATCCGGTTATACCTAAAGGATTAATTCTTTTACGCTTAATACCAACCGCTGCGCATAGTCTTGATGATGTACAACGTACGCTTAGTGCTTACAGCGAAATGGCTGAGAAGCTTAAAGCAGGATACTACAAAGAAAATAAGTTAGTAGTAGCCTAATACGGGACCCACGAAATAAAAATACTTTATTTTAAAAGCCTTTCGGTAATCCGGAAGGCTTTTCTATTTTTATGGCCTACCAATTTATTCAATATGCTTTCACGACGAAATTTTATAAAAATTAATGGGGTTACAACCGCAGGGTTAAGTTTAGGGTTTAGGCCGGCCTGGTTTACCGGGGCTGCTTTTGAAAGTAAACGACCGCCTTTGGCCAATCGTAAATTTACCAGCAAGGCAGTTGAGGCAACTATCCAAAATGTCAAGGCCGCTATAAAAGACCCCGAACTGGCATGGCTGTTTGAAAACTGTTACCCCAATACATTAGATACCACAGTAAATTATTCAGAAAAGAATGGTCAGCCGGATACTTTTGTCATTACCGGTGATATAAATGCTATGTGGATGCGCGATTCATCCGCACAGGTATGGCCGTATTTACCGCTGATAAAGGAAGATGGCGCGCTGAAAAGTTTGATAAGAGGCGTAATAAACCGTCAGGCCAAATGTGTTTTGATTGATCCTTACGCCAATGCCTTTAATGCCGAACCTACCGGAAGCGAGTGGGACAGCGACCGCACCGACATGAAACCGGAACTGCATGAACGCAAATGGGAAATTGATTCACTCTGTTACCCGGTAAGGCTGGCCTATAATTACTGGAAAATTAGCGGAGATAGCAGCTTTTTTGATGAAAACTGGCAGAAAGCAGGAAAGTCAATCATTTCCACCTTTAAAGAACAGCAGCGAAAAAACGGAAAAGGCCCATATCATTTTCAACGCCGGACAGAAGTAGCGAGCGATACGGCGCCTAATGGTGGTTATGGTAATCCTGTTAAGCCCGTTGGATTAATTTGCTCTATTTTCAGACCGTCGGACGATGCTACAATTTATCCATTTCTTATCCCTTCAAATTATTTTGCTGTTACCGGCTTAAAGCAAATGGCTGAGATGTACCGTGCAATTGGCAATGACAACACCTCTGCTACTGATTGCGAAACTTTAGCAACTGAGGTTAATGACGCCCTGCAGAAATATGCAACTGCACAACATCCGGTATATGGTAAAGTGCTGGCATATGAGGTTGACGGTTACGGAAACCAACTGTTTATGGATGATGCAAACGTGCCAAGCTTGCTGGCCATGCCTTATCTGGGCACTTTATCGGCTGACGATGTGGTTTATCAAAATACCAGGAGGATGGTCTTAAGTTCAGACAATCCTTACTTTTTTAAAGGCAAAGCTGCCGAAGGAATTGGAGGTCCGCATGTGGGTTTAAATTATATATGGCCCATGAGTATTATCATGCGCGCACTAACATCAACCGATAAAGCCGAAATAGCAAAATGTATACAATGGCTTAAAAGCACACATGCAGACACTGGATTTATGCATGAATCATTTAATAAAGACGATGCATCTGATTTTACACGCAAATGGTTTGCCTGGGCAAACACTTTATTTGGCGAATTGATGATTAAAGTGTATAAATATTATCCAGAGATATTACAGGATAAATAATGTATATTATTTTAGGGTGTTGATAACTTTCAATAATACGATAAATTAAATATTTGCGTCTATTTTCTCTTTCGTTTATCTTTTTTTAATTATTGTATTATTTATATGCAAATAGCTAAATTACTGATGTTTTTTTATCAATATTATTAATAAAGATATTATTGTTTAGGTGGTATTTAATATGTTTTTTATAGGTGTTAGATGACTAAAATGTGGAAAAAAACCACTTTAAAGCCATTATTTTTTATGCTTCAAAAATTTTTATTTTAGAAAAAACAGTTTAGATTAGCTCTATAAAACAATAAACCTCAATTTTAAAAGGAGTAACTGAAATGAAAAAATTTACTGAAGTAAAAGAATTAGTAGCGTCTTTGGAAGCAGATGCTGACAAGTTTTACAACAAAGGTAACAGCGCTGCTGGTACCCGCGTACGTAAAGGAATGCAAGATCTTAAAAATTTAGCTCAGGCAATTCGCTTGGAAGTGCAGGAAGCAAAAAACAAAATCTAGTATAAGGAAAGAAAATCTTTACTTTATTACAAGAAAAAACCCTTCGCTATTTGCTGAAGGGTTTTTTTTATTGGTTGATATCAATGATATCAAGCTTTAAATAAGCTTGTCTGTTTCCTGAATAATACGTTGTGCAGTATTGCCGCTTACCTGTACTAATGATAAACGTACAGTATCGCCACAAATATTTAAATGCTTTAACGCGGTTTTTACACCGGCCGGGCTGCCTTCTACAAACATTAACCGGGTAAAGTCAATCAAAGCTGAATGTATTTTTTGCGCACCCTTAAAATCGCCTGCAAGGCAAAGTCTCACCATATCTGATGTTTTTTGCGGTAATGCATTACCTGTAACAGAAATCAAGCCTGCACCACCTAAAGCAACCATGGGTAGTGTTATAGGGTCATCGCCTGATATAAGCAAGAAATCCTGCGGTTTATCACGCATAATCTGGTTCATCTGATCAAAATTTCCTGAAGCTTCTTTTGTGCCTATGATGTTTTTAAAATCGTGTGCAAGTCTTACCGTAGTTTCGGCACTTATGTTACTGCCGGTGCGGCCAGGCACATTATATAAAATTACAGGCAGGGGTGCTACCTCTGCAATGGCTTTGTAATGCTGATATATGCCTTCCTGAGTTGGTTTAGTATAATTTGGACTGGCCGATAATATGGCATCATAACCATCAGTATCAAAATGCTTTATGGTTTCAACAACTTCGGCTGTGTTATTACCAGCTATACCGGCAATAAGACCAACACGTCTCTTAACTGTTTTTGAGGTAAAGGCCCAAACTTGCTTTCGTTCATCGCTGCTTAAAGTAGCGCTTTCACCAGTTGTACCTAATGATACCAGGTACTCAACGCCACCTTCAATTAAATAATTGATTAGTTTTTCTAATCCGTCATAGTCAATTTTTCCGTCAGCTTGAAAAGGGGTAACCATAGCTATCCCAGTTCCATAAAATTTATTCATCTTAATTTTAAAAAGATGCTAATATAGCAATTGTTCATAGTTGGCGGCTCATGGTTGATGGTATTTTTCTGTGGTTCATGGTTGATAGTTCATAGTAGTACAGTAAACACTTTCGTTGCTGCTGTTAATGTTCAGCTTTAGTTTTTTCGTCCATAAACTATGAACCATGAACTATCAACCAATTAGAAACTAAACCCAAGCCTGATGGCCGATTTGATATTGCTGCCACTATTAAATGAAGTGCCATACATTATCCTGAAATTTAGATATTGCAGCCCAAAGCCCAATTCGGTATAATTTTTAATGGTCGGCGTGGTTAAGTAGTTTACGTCAACAATCTCCTGTAACTTAAGCTTCCTTATTAATGGGATTTTATTGAGTATGAAGCCAGAAAAATTATGTTCCAGGTGCCCTTCAATGTATTGCGTGTAAGTACTAAAGTTGTAATAATTCAACAGTAAAAAGCTATCAATCCCGCTTTTGTAAAATAATACCTCGTTGCCGGCAAATTGTTTATAATCGGGGTAAAAAATGCTGCTATTATTAAGAAACTTTCCGGCTGCAATATAAAAGGATGTACGGCCAAATACGCCCAGGCTGATGTCTGATTTAGATATATCGGCTGATACCAGGTCATAATCTACATCAGAACCTAAAAAGCTGTTAATTCCCTTATCATAATTAAATCCTATTGTTGGATATGGCGATGGTAAATATCTTTTGCCATTGGGGTAGGTCTCATATTTATCACTGAAATCATAAGTGGTTCTAAAGGTGATTTTGAACGACTGGTTTTCAGGAAACAGCGGGGTCTCCTGATTGGGCAGCAGCGGATTATTAGAAGTATAATTCCGGTTAGCCGGATCAAAAAAGCTGTAGGATGATGAATTGGGAAGCCATTTTCTATCCGCCCATTCTGCACCCACCGATGCAATCCAACCGCCTGTTATGCGCTTGTTTACTGATGCGGATAAGAATTGTTTTTGATATAATTTTTCATAATTCTGCTTTTCAAATAAACTATAAAGCGAATTAATAAATGGAGAAATCGGGTTGGCGTTGTTCAGATCAACAATGTCAGATCCGGCATTAAATCCAAGCGTAAATGAACCAACGGGAACGGTGCTATTTACTGTGCCCTTAAATTTATGGTCCGAAAACCCATATCCTACCTTTGTGCCAATTGTTAGGTAACGATCATTCACCGTATCAATACGTTTGCGATACGATGCGCCATAATTGAGATTAAAACCTTCAACCGTGTTGAAGCCTATAGACGTTAGTAATGCATTAAGATTATAATATTCATGATCATACCTGTTTACGTGCTGATAGCCACCCAACAAAAACTTATTGGCGCTGAATTTATTATTTACATTGTCAAGCGAATCGAGATAAGGCTTTGATTCACGCTTTTTGGCCAATATTGCTTTCTTTTGATAGTCTGTTTTTTCTTCTTCGGTTAAAGGAATGGGTCTTTCCTGTTCCCAAAAGGCGGAATCCTTTTTATTAACGCTTTTGGTGATCCGCAATACCTCTGCGAATTCATTTTTGGTAAAAACCGGGTTAAGGTCGTAATCTTTGTAAATAGAAATAAAATACCCGCCTATTTTAAATCCGAATAGGCCGGCGGTAAACTCAAATTTCACTGATGATGGCATCCAGGCCTTTTGGCTCACCGGGAAAAACTGCTCACTTACTCTAAGGGTATCTACAAAGTTGATATTCTGTTTTTTGGTGATGAAAAGATCGAGCCCGTAAATGCGCCAGCTGTCTTCCAAAATATAAATATATCCCTGGAAACAGGCATCGTAGCTTCGCTTGGGGGTAACTTTTATCTTATCTATCGTTTCGCCATTTTCGGTAGAAAAACCGATATATTTATAGTCGTAATAAAACAGGGCATTATCGGCAATTGGCGAAATCACAGGGCGATTGCTCAAACCATCCCAAATTTGTATGTTTTCGTAGAAATTAACCTTAACATCTGAGGCCCGGTTATAGCTAAATGCCTTGTTGCTGCCTGATACTTTTGAGGATATCATCACTTCATGCACATTATCAGGCTTTTTAAAACTATATTTTGACTCTGATTCTGACAGATAGATAATGCCGCGGCGGTTGGAGTCGAGGCCGTTTTCACGGGCTGCTTTTTGTACATCAAAACCCATAAACTTTTTAGGTGCTGCCAGCAATTTTTGTAACCCCTTGATGTATACATCGCAGGTATAGCTATCCACCTCGTTTAAATGGGTCTTGCGTTTTTTGATAGCCTTGCGGATAATGGCATAAGCCGGATCTTCACCACCGGCTTTAACTACAACATCATTTAGTTGGTAGGTTTCGGCGGTTAAAACAATGTTTACCGTTTGGTTGCTGTTGATAGTAAGTTTGCGGCTTTCCTGTCTGTAGCCAACCGCCTTGTATTGTACATCGTAAGTACCGGGTTTTAACTGTAAAACATATTCGCCATCATTGTTGGCTGATGTCCCCTTTGTGGTATTTTTTATGTAGATGCTGGCAAAAGGAATGACTCTGTTTTGATAATCAGTTATCTTTCCGCTTAGAATAACTTGTTGCGAAAATACATTGATACTAATAGAAAGAAATACTAAAAAAGGTAAAGGAAATTTCATTTAGCAGGTGTTTATGCTAAGATGAAACTTATTGATTGAAAGTTACAGCAGGTTTTTGTTAATTATTGTTAAAGCATGCAATATGATGTATGAAGCCTCTTTGATGGCTCTAAAACCCCTAATCACTTATCATAGTTAATAGTTCTTCATCACTAATAATTGGAATATTAAGTTTTTGGGCTTTTTCCAGTTTAGCCGGGCCCATATTATCGCCGGCTACCAGGTAATTTAGTTTGGCCGAAATACTGCTTACAATTTTACCACCGTGCTGCTCAATGATATCTTTCAATTCATCTCTTGAATATTTTTCAAATACGCCCGATATAATGAAGGTTTTGCCGCTAAGGCTATCGCTGGCCAGCGTAACTTCTTTTTCTTCCATAACAAACTGCAGGCCTTGTGCCTTTAGTTTTTCAATTTCGGCTTTGTGTTTTTCATCGGCAAAATAGGAGTTAATGCTATAGGCTATTCTTTCGCCTATTTCTTCGGCGGCAACTAGCTCCTCTAACGAGGCAGCAGCAAGATTATCGACGTTTTTAAAATGAACAGCCAATTTTTTTGCGACAGTAGCACCCACGTAGCGAATGCCCAAACCAAATAACACCTTGTCAAAGGGCATCTGTTTTGATTTTTCAATACCGTCCAGCATATTATTGATGGACTTTTCACCAAACCGGCCCAGCTTTTTTAATTCATCGCTGTGCAGGTGTAAATCATAGATATCGCTGATGCGATGGATAAATTCTTTTTGATAAAGCGTTTCGATAGTTTCATCGCCCAAACCATCAATGTTCATGGCTTTGCGATCGATAAAATGCTGCATTTTGCCCACAATTTGCGGCGGGCATCCATCTTCATTAGGGCAATAAAATGCAGCTTCGCCTTCTTTTCGTTCCAAAACGGTCCCACAAGCCGGGCAGGTGGTGCGATACGCAATCGGTTCTGCACCCGGTTTACGTTTGGCCAGGTTAACACCAGTTATTTTGGGGATAATTTCGCCGCCCTTTTCCACATAAACCCAATCACCCTCGTGTAGTTTAAGTCGTTTCTCTATTTCATCGGCATTGTGCAGTGTGGCTCGTTTTACGGTGGTCCCGGCCAGCTGTACGGGCTGCAAATTAGCCACAGGTGTAACGGCGCCGGTGCGGCCTACCTGGTAGCTTACGCTAAGCAATTCTGTTTCGGCCTGTTCTGCTTTATATTTATAGGCAATGGCCCACCTGGGCGATTTTGAGGTGAAACCCAGTTCCTGCTGCTGGGCGTAACTGTTTACTTTTATTACAATTCCATCAATATCATAGCTTAAGTCGAACCGTTTTTTGTCCCACTGGTTGATGAATTCAAAAACGCCATTTATATTGCTACAAAGGCGGCTATGATCGTTTACCTGAAAGCCCCATTCTTTTACAGCCTGCAGGCTTTCCCAGTGAGTTTTAAAGAGCTGTTTATCGGTATACAAGAAATAAAGGAAACAATCCAGCGGACGTTTGGCTACTTCGCTCGAATCCTGCATTTTAATGGTTCCTGATGCAAAATTACGTGGATTGGCGTATGGAAGCTCACCATTTTCAATACGCTCGTCATTAAGGCGCTCAAATGCTTTAAGATGCATAAAAACCTCGCCCCTTATTTCAAAATGATCGGGGTAATTGCCCGGATGTAATCGTTTGGGTATCGTATTGATGGTACGTACATTGGTAGTTACATCATCGCCCTGAATACCATCACCACGTGTAACAGCTCTTACCAGCTTGCCTTCTTCATAAGTAAGGCTCATGGAGAGTCCGTCAAATTTAAGCTCGCAAACATATTCAAAATTGTCGCCTATGGCTTTGCGGATGCGTTGATCAAAGTCCAGCAATTCCTGCTCATTATACGTGTTGCCGAGCGAAAGCATTGGCCATTTATGCCTTACTGTAACAAACTCTTTGGTAATGAATCCCGCAACTTTTTGGCTTGGAGAATCAGGATCGGCAAAATCGGGGAACTGCTTTTCCAATGCAATCAATTCTTCCAGTTTTTTATCAAAATCAAAATCGCTAATGGTAGGCATCGCCAATACATAATAATTGTAATTATGCTGTTTTAATTCTGATGAAATGGTTTCAATCCGGGTTTTTGCTTCGGCAGGTGACATACAGCGAAGATAAGGATTTTATAAAATACTGTAATATTTTGACGGCAGACTTTAAAATAAGTTGCCAAATATTTAAAGGCCAATTGACCTTTCAGCAAATTAATTATTTGCTTTACAGTTTTTTGTGATAAAATGAAAACTGATTTTAAACCCTGTAGGCTTTTTTTTACCTTACTAACAAAACAAACACTTAAATCATTATGAAAAAGTTGAGTAAAATTTTAATGTTACTATCAGTATTTTCAGTTTTTGCTATAAAACAAAGCAAAGCACAGGAAATTATAGTTAAAGAACGTATGAGTCGCCCCGCAGAAATTGTTGTAAGAAGACCAGACAGGCCATCACCTAACCATATTTGGGTTGCCGAAGAGTGGACTCCTGGTGTTGGTACTTATGTATATCATGCAGGTTACTGGGCTTTACCTCCTCATCCACATGCAGTTTGGATTGCAGGACATTGGAGAGACCGTCGCGGCGGTTATGTTTGGGTACCTGGACATTGGAGACAATAATTTAATTTTTCAGCCTCTGGGCCTTAACAGAGGCTGAAAAATTATTTATCGGTAGTAAGGACATCAGTATTAAAGGTCATTGGTATCGTCATTCCCCCCGGCAGTTGCGGATTGTCCTGTATCTCAATACTTCCCTTCATTATCTGCTTTAATTTTACCTCACTTATCCAGCCAGTATTTTTATCAATTTTTATATCGGTTATTAACGAGCCGCTTAATTTGTATATCATGGGCATCCCGTTAATTTCTCCGGGCTTTGCATTTGGGTCGGTATTTAACGTTCCATCACCATGAATAAGGTAATAATCGTTGGTAATATCAGTTAGCTGGTAAACTGTTTGAACGTTAGCTTTGGTTGGCGCTTCGAGGTTGGTGTTAATTGTCCATTTATCATCCCTGCTAACTGCTTTTGTGGGAAAGATAGCAGTTCCCATTTCTAAACTGCCTCTAAAGGCATCAGCCCCAAAAGATTGCAGAAACTGTTTTTTTAGCTGGCTTTTTTTAACGGAGTCAATCTTAGGGAAACCATCAAAGACAACTGAGATTATTTTTTCGATATTTTGAACCGACTTTACTTTGCCGCTTTTTGTAAGTATGATGTTAAAGGGCTTATTCATCATGGCTGCCATAAAGGATGAAGGGACATCGGCGGTGTCAGCTTTTTTGGAATCAATTTCAACTGACTGTGTACCAGCCTGAATTTTCATGTTGATGGCTTGATAACTTACCTCCATGTTATAGGTAGTATCTAAAACGTCAATTACTTTAAAAGCCATTTTAAAGACAAAAGTCAGGTTTAAAGTGTTTTCCTGGCTGTTTAAAGTTTGCACTATGGTTGAGTTAGCATTGCTAATCATATAATAAGTGCTTCCCTTTTTTAAGTTAAGAGCAGGCTTTACCTTTTGTGCAATTGATGCATTAAAAAAAAACAATAATAATAGTACCCCCGAAACGTATTTCATGCTTTAACCTTTTATGTCTTTAAAGATAGCCAAAGTATATAATTTTATTGGCGATGTGAAACTATTGACCGATTATGGTGAAGTGTGAATTAATTTTTGATTAAGACGATAAAGGCCTGAAAAAATAGAAAAGGGGAGTAGGTTTTGTTTGATTTTGCGGGTGGTATAAAACGAGAATAGCCAGGCTCTCAACCCCGGCTAGTTCTCAAATTAGCATTATCATTAATTTTTCACTCACTGTCTTCTACGTTAATTTTTGCTTTTGGTTACGCTGTAAACAAAAAAGCTCCTGCGTTTTGCGCAAGAGCAAGACTTAATTAATAAGTGAGTAATATTTAAAGACTTTGCTTAATTAAGAAAGTCTTTTGCGCTTAATCATAGAAATGCTGGTTTTTATAATAAAAAACACAGGAATTGCTTGAATTGCGATACCGATAATAGCTAATAAACTCATGATAATACTAAATTTGAGAGTGAATGATAACATGAGAAATAATACAAAAATCGTACCCGTTATGCCAAAACGGTGCTGGTTGATGTATTTATGATAATGGACTTTTTTTTACTAATCAAGTAGTTAAATTCGAGGGATTTATGAGTAAATATTTGCCCGAATTGCGTAATCATATACCCCCTTTTTAGATATAAAAATCGGGTATTGATCTTTTGTATTAACCCGGCCTTTATAAATATTAAAGTTAAATAAAAATTACCCAATAATTAAAATTTTCCTATCGGTTTATCTGCAATTTTGACAGTTTTTTTGGTATAATGGCTTATTAAATTAAAATGGCCTGTCAAATGTGTTGCAATTGACAGGCCATTTTAATTTTTACGCATAATTCAACCCAGAAAATGTGGTTAATTGTAGATATTAATGACTGGGAGTGTTATCTTTTGCCAGCATAGCATCTCTGATAAGTTTCACGGGTGCGCTGCCATAGCTCAGGAATTTTTCATTAAATTCTTTCAGCTTATATTTATCACCCATTTTCTTTTTGTAAGCCTCACGCAAATCCATTATTTCTTTATAGCCGGTAAAATAGGCATCTAATTGTACGCTGGTTACACTCACCCGTTTCCATTTGCCTTCGGCTTCAGCTTGTTGCTGGAAAGCTTCGTGCGTAAGCAATCTCAAGGCATCTTGTTTTGACATATTTTGGGTATGTACACTGTAATCCAATATAGTATTGCAAACTGATCTTAAATGCCACTTGTACCACATCAGCCTTATCTCAGGGCTATCGTTATCATAACCATTATCCAACATCATTTCTTCGCTGTAAACTGCCCATCCTTCAATCATTGCACTGTTTCCGAAAATCGACTTAATTAAACTTGGTGCCTGATTAGCATACACCAGTTGAACGTAATGTCCGGGAATAGCCTCGTGGATACATAATATTTGCAACGTGTACTGGTTATATTCACGCAGATAGCTTTCGGCTTTTTCTGCCGGCCAGCCAGCAAGACTACCAACATTAAAATACGAATTACCGTCTTTATCATAAGGGCCGGGCGAACTCATTGATGCTCCGGCTACGCCTGCCATATATCCCGGCTCTTTACGAACAACCAGAGGCTTAGTAGGGTCAAGTGTAACAAGGTCTTTTGTGCGCACAAAAGTAGTAAGTTTTGGAATGAGGTTTTCAATGGCCGATTGAAACTGATCAGGTGCAACATGTTTGGACGAAAGGGTATCGATCACCTGTGCAACCAGTTCGAGCGAATCAGCAGGCATTGTTTTATTACCAAAGTATTTTGGCCAAAGTTTTTTACCGATTTGCACCATAGTATGGTGGATATATTTTTTGCGCTCGATAGCTGCATTATAAAGCTGTTGTGGTGTTAATGCAGATTGCATATCGAACTTAAATTTATCTTCATATAATTCTTTACCCAATCTGAAGCTTCTTGGATGATCATTTTTAAGTGCTTTTAACCATTCTGCGTAGGCTTTTATAGCTTCGGCAGATGTGTGTGCCCTTTCAAGCATTTGCTTTTGTTCGGCCGCCGGGATATTGGTCTTTTTTAGGGAATCGCCAAAGTCTTTTTCTATTACGCTAACGCCGCTAACATGTTGTTCAATGGCAAGATCAGTAAGCTCTGCAACCGGGTTTTTAAGTTGTTTCTCAGCCTCTTTATAATAAGCCGGGATATTGGCCATTTTTTGATAAAAATTGCGTAATCGTTTAGCTAACGGCTCATAGTGTTCATTCAGGATATAGGCAAAGGTGCCTATTACATTATATGATGATGGATCCCACTGGTAAGCTTTTAACGATTGATTGGCCCACTCAATTGATTCCATTTGATTTTGCATTAAATGATAATCAATCTTATTGGCATCGTTAAGGGTGGCAACATCAAACCTGCTTAGCGAGTCGACTTGCACTTTAGCATAGTTAGTTATCTTGTCCCTTAGCTTGTCATCGGGCACAAACAATAAACTGTCATATTTGTGATAGCCAACAGATGTTGCCCAATCGGGATTCAGCTTCCATAAACCTTCCAGAAATGAGTTTTCATAATTGGTAAATGCGGCATCATCTTTAGCGCCATTAGGGCCAACAGAACCATCTTTTTTACAGCCAATGAGTATAGTGGTAAGTAAAAGCGCGGTATATAGCAGTTTTTTGATCACAGGGTTTATAATTAAAAAATGGAAGTATAAACTTAAAACATTTAACCGAAAAAAGTCAAAACAATATCATTACAGCGTTATATCTTTTACAAATGGTGTTTAATTATTTCGTTCCAAAAAAAATTCCAACCAATTTGACAGATATTTGTTCTGATAAAAAACATACCGAATGAATTACCAGCATCAGTTAATAACTAAAGAACTAACCAAATTATTACTCGGCGGATCGGCCCATATTTCGTTAAAGCACGCATTGGAAGGTCTTAAGCCCGAATTACGCGGTGTTAAACCTGCTCATACGCCTTATAGCATTTGGCAATTGGTTGAGCACATAAGAATTGCGCAATGGGATATGCTTCAGTTTAGCAAAGATGCTGAACATAAATCGCCTAAATGGCCCGAAGAATATTGGCCTGCAGAAAGTGCTCCGGAAGATGATGACGCCTGGAAAGGTTCGT
Organism: Bacteroidota bacterium; assembly: GCA_013286985.1. The sequence continues at coordinate 36,476 of JABDEQ010000008.1, forward strand.
TACAACAGATAAACAGCGATTTAGACGAGTTTATAGAATTGCTGGAGCACAGTGATATTTGCCAGGAATTACCACACGGAACCGGGCAAACCATACTACGCGAGGCGCTTCAGATTGCTGATCATAATGCCTATCACATAGGTGAAATAATTGCAATAAGAAGAGTATTGAACAATTGGAAATAGTATTCGGTTGCTATTTTACTTTGTTAACAAATTCAACTATACCGTTTATCAGTTCGGGTTTTATTGGAAGATTGGCTTTGTCATAAGTATCCATATTTTTGTCAGTATCAGCCGGTGCTTCCTTTAGTATGTGATTCATGTCTTTTATCTGTAGATAAAAGGCTTCTGATTTGGCCTTTTTAAAACGCTCGCCATTACTTACCGGAACCGTTAAATCAGTAGTTCCCTGTATAATCAGTATAGGCATCTTTATAGCCTTGAACCCCCTCATAGGATCATATCTGCACCATGACATAATAAATGGCTGTATAGACGGTCTGGCTATGTAATATAGTGACGGGTCAACCTTATCGGTTGTTTTGCCTTTTTTAAGGCTATCCATTATCGCTTTAAATTCATCGGCCAAAAACTTTGGTTTTGATTTCATTATGTCGGCCAATACTTTTTCGCCTTTATCAGCATAACCTTCGGCAAATATGTAAGCCTTTTCGGGCTGCTCGTAACCGGCCAGTAACGATACCAATGCACCTTCACCATGGCCAAATAAAATTATTTTTGAAAAACGCTGATCATCATTCAGCACGTTCATTAAACTAACTGCATCGTCGCTGTAATCCTCAATATGCAGCTGCGATTCTTTTATAGTGGTTGTGGTTGCGCCCACAAAACGTTTGTCATAACGTACAGTTGCAATACCTCTTTTACCCAATTCATATGCCATCAGTTTGTATGTATTGCCAGATACGCCGGTTTTTACATTGTTGCCATCCCTGTCGGTAGGGCCTGCATCGCCAATAATTAATATTACCGGTATTTTTTCTTTAGCGTTTTTTGGCATTACCAAAGAGCCTGAAATAGTACTTGATAAAGTTTTTGCAGTTATAGGGGTTTCTGTTAGAGAAGGGTCTATATCCTGTGCAATAGCTTTAACGCTAACAAATGATACAAGGATAAAAAAAACGATTTTTTTCATTTAATTATATTCAGGGGATAATATTCAAAGTTCCGAAATTAATAAAAAACATTTGATCGGCGTTAAATTCACGCTACTAACTGTTCAAACAGTTTGTTAAGCGTTTCGGACGCGTCATCACAAAAGCCTGGATGCACCTTCGATGTTTGTACAATGGTGCTGCGTGTAGCAGTGAGCCACCTGAACCGTGAAGCTATATCAAGCTTGCCTATAGGCCCCGCAGCTTTATCGCCGGTGCAAATACGTTCAATTGAACACACGTGTTCTTTTAGCTCAGCAATATCCAAATCAGCACAAAATGCGTTAAACCGGTTTTCATTTAGTAAATACCGGGCTTGCAAAAATTTTTGTTTGGCGCAGTAAACAATTACCCCTATGTTAAGAAACTCTTCGCGCTCAACCCTGGGTACCACACGGATAACTGCATATTCAAATAAGTATTTCTGCTGCATTTTTAGCTTCTTTTACAAAAAATTCCGAATGCTCCATCCGGGTTAATAAAAACTTTATATAGGCATCGCGGTAGTCTTGCGCTGACTGGAAGGCCGGTTCGCCGCTTAACCACTCATCAGGTATCAACGCAACAATTGAGGTAATAACTTCGGCAGTTAAAATAGCTTTGAATTCGGTGTCAACTTCATCCAGTTCGGTGGCGAGCGGCAACAACACGTGGTCTTTTATCTGTACAAATGGTCGTTTTGCCTGTTCTTCCCAATTATGCCAGCTATGATGAAAATATAGCGCTGCGCCATGGTCAATTAGCCACAGCTCCTTGTGCCATGTAAGCATATTGGTATTACGGGGCGTTCTGTCAACGTTAATAAGCAGGCAATCCAGCCAAACAATTTGCGATGCCAGTTTATTTGCGGGCCTGTTTATAGCCGGATCGAACGTTATGGCGCCCGATAGATAATGCAGCGCCAGGTTAAGACCAACGCTCGCTTTAAGCAAGTCTTGTATCTCTTCGTCTGGTTCTGTACGGCCAAAAGCCTCATCCAGGTTAGCAAAAACTATCTCGGGTACTTTTAAGCCCAATACCCTGGCAATTTCACCACCAATTAATTCGGCAATCAGCGCTTTGGAACCCTGACCAGCGCCGCGAAACTTAAGAACGTACAAAAAATCATCGTCGGCTTCGGTTATTGCAGGTAATGAACCCCCTTCGCGCAATGGCGTAACATACCGGGTAACATTAACCGTTCGAAGTTGAGGTGAATATAAATTCATAAAAAGCAATCAAATAAATTACGCTTGCGCAGGTAAAAGTACATCATTAAAAAATAATGACTTAATTATATTTTTTAAATTATCTTTACAAATTGACACCACCTTATTACAGTAATATTAAAATAACATACATCGTAAAATATCAAAATGTTATTTTTCAATTTAATTATTGTTACTATATTGAGGCTCTTTTAATTTAAAATTAAGATTATAGTAAAATTTCTACAACATCTATTAATGAGGGGTATAATTGGAGGCTTACTTATAGCATTCCTGGTAGGTGTATGCAATATGTCGTACGCGCAGGTAAAAATGGCCGAAATACAGGGTAGAGTATTGGCCGGTAATCAATTGCCTGCTGAATCATCCACTGTGGTTTTGCTAAACTACAGCGACTCTTCCATTACCAAATCAACCGTAGTTAATAAATCAGGCTTTTTTAAATTTTCAAACCTTACTGCCGGCGATTACCTTTTAATGGTAACCAAAATTGGCTATAATAACGTTTACTCAAAGCGCTATAAACTTATACCTGGCCAAACCACTACTGCCGATGATATTACTATAACCCCCGCCACAAAGCAACTACAGGAAGTCACGGTATCAGGAAACAAGCCGCCGGTTGAAGTCCAGCCCGGAAAAATTATTTTAAATGTGCAGAGCAGTATTATAGCTGCCGGATCTTCGGCTTTTGATGTTTTAAGACAATCGCCGGGGGTAAGGGTTGATAATAGTAACAATATCAGCATAATAGGCAGGCAAAATGCCATGATAACTATCGATGGCAGGCCGACAAATTTAACAGGCGAAGATTTAGCCGCAGTTTTAAGAAGTATGCCCGCAAACACTATTGATCGTATTGAATTAATAACTGGCGGATCAGCTAAATATGATGCTTCGGCAGGCGGCATTATCAATATCGTATCAAAAAAGGGAAATAACGTTGGCGCAAATGCTACGGTTACCGCTACTGCGGGATATGGGAGATATTATAAAGCCAATGCGGGCGTTGTTTTTAACGACCGTACCGACAAATTCAACATTTTTGGTAATTATAATTTTGCCGCCAATAAAACATTTCATGATTTTACCAGCGACAGAACGATAAATTTTGACGGTGTGGTCAGTGATTATAATGTTGATTATGATGCTGTTGCCATAAGTAATAGCAATAATTTTGGCTTTGGTACCGATTATTATTTAACCAAAAGCCAAACCATCGGCTTTTTTGTTAATGGCTCTGTTATAGGTAGTTCTATCACCAAAAATAATAACCTGAAAATATACAATCAGTCGGTATTTGATTCAACTATAGTGGCAAACTCGGGTGTTGAGCGCCACATCAGCAGGCTGAATTACAATTTAAATTATAACGGTAAACTTGATGACGCCGGAAAAACGCTTTCGGCTAATGTTAATTACAATACTTATAACCGCAGCTCGTCTGAGTATATAACCAATAATTTTTATAATGCTGACGGCAGTATATACAGCGAGCCGTTATTGTTGCAAAACTTATCGCCATCAAACATCCATATATGGCTTTCGAAAGTTGATTTTACCGATCCGCTTTCAAAAAACTCAAAACTGGAAGCAGGATTAAAATACAGCAATGTTACCAGTAACAACGATTTAACTTTTGGTCCGTTTGTTAACGGGCAATACACCAGTGATCCGCAGATCAGTAACGACTTTATTTATACCGAAAATGTTAACGCAGCATACCTTAATTACGAGGGTAAGGCAGATAAACTAAGCTTGGAAGCTGGTTTACGGGTCGAGCAAACTAATTCCAAAGGACATTCGGTTACGTTGAACGAAACGGTTAATAGCAATTATACTAACCTGTTTCCCCATGTCCTTTTAACTTATGCAAAAGACGATAAAAATGAATTTAGTTTAGATTACAACCGAGGGATACAAAGGCCCGAATATGAAAAGCTTAATCCTTTTTTAAATTATGTTGATTTATACGATTTTACCGAGGGCAATCCTTACTTAAAGCCTGAATATTCAAACTCGGTAGAGTTATCATATACCTATAATAACGCTATCACCGCCACACTATACACCAATATTGTAAGTGACGCCTATGAGTTTAATTTTTACGAACAGAACGATACTTCCAAAATAAACGTTAACACCGCTAAAAATCTGGGGCGGATTAGTAATTATGGTATCAGATTTTTTGCACCGGCAACGTTTACAAAATGGTGGACTGCCAATTTTAATCTTGATGCGGCTTACCAGCGCTATGTGTCATATCCGGGCAATGCTTATTTGGATAAAGGCACTCAGGATATAATTTTTAAGACAACCCAATATTTTACATTAAGCAGCACCCTTAAGGCCGAAATTTCGGCCCGGTATGAAAGCCCTAGCTTTTATGGCGTTAATCAATACAAATCGTATTATAACATGGATGCCGGCATTAGCCAACAATTGTTTGACAAAAGAGGAAGCCTGCGATTATCGGCAACAGACATTTTTAATACTTTACACGACAGAAGTCATACTGACTATAACGGCCTTAACATGACGGGTACAGATAAGATTGAAAGCCAGGTTGTAAGACTTACTTTTACCTATCGCTTTGGTAAAAGTTTAAAAACAATAAGCCACCATACAGGCGCCGACGAAGAATTAAAAAGGATAACCGGGGCAAATTAATTGCTTTGTTACCCGGCGTGGCCATTAAGCAAGCTGGCAAAAATAATAAGCAAAACCAGCACACTTATGCCTACATACAGGTAATCTTTTTCAATGGCAAAGCCAATGGCCGAGCATATTACCCTTAATATTGGCGTGGCTATTAACAGAATTATCCCAAGTTGGATAATTGCCTGTCCCCGGAAATTAAAAGCACTCGTGATAAGACTTCCCGGCCGCTGTAAAAAATCAGGAACGCCTGTAAATACCTGGTAACCTGCAGTGGTTTGCCCGTGCCTGTACAAATAAAATATCCCCCCAATAAAAACAATACTAATAGATATAATGGTACCCGCACGTAATACGTTACCAATAAGCGCCTGTATATCTGTATCTTTAAATTTTGCCATGTTTGTCTCTTAAATTGGTCACACTCAGGCTCCAAATTCTGCCATGAACTATAAGCCTTCAACTACGAACTAATAATCCATCAACCCAAAACTATATTTTCCCTGTAACACCGTTATAAATCATTTGCCCTGCTAAAAACGCAACTACAACGGCAAATACCCATCGCAACCACCTTGACGATGTAGATTGAACGAGCAATTTTGATCCGGTAAATGCGCCAAACAATACGCCTATTACCACCGGCATAGATATGCCCGGACTGATATAACCCCGCTGTAAATAAACCACCGCACTTGCCGATGCTGTAACCCCAATCATAAAATTGCTGGTGGTGGTTGATACTTTAAAGGGTATGCGCATAATACTATCCATAGCAATAACCTTTAACGCACCCGATCCTATACCCAGCAGGCCCGATATGATACCTGCAAATAACATCATAAAAAAGCCACCGCCCACTTTATTTACACTGTAATTAACCGTGCCATTGGCAGTAGGGTAGCTGCTGTTGAGTTTCAATTTTTCAGACAGATAACTTTTGTGCTGCACAATTATTTCGGCCTTTTTGCGGAGCGATAGTATTGCTGAAACTATAAGGATAACACCAAATAAAATGGCGATATAATGTGTTGGAATATAAACTGCCAAAATAGCGCCGCACATAGCACCGGCTGTAGTGGCAATTTCTAAAAACATGCCAAGGCGCATATTGGTAATGCCCTCTTTAACATAGGCTGCCGCCGACCCTGACGAAGTAGCAATAACCGATACCAGCGAGGCGCCGATAGCGTAATGAATATCAACCTTAAGCAGCAGTGTTAACAGTGGAATAATTACCACCCCGCCACCAAGGCCTGTTAATGAGCCTAATAAACCTGCAAAATATGAACCAATAAGTATTATTAAAGTAAATAACAGAACCGACATAGCGCTACCTTTTGCTGAAGCCGCAAAAGTAATAATAACTTTTTTTAAGCGCTTACTTTAATGTTTATCTATAGATTTACTTGAGAATGTCGTAATTATTTCAATGAAAGAATAAGGACTGCATAACCTTTTAAAGATCATAATTCCATTCAAAAAAATTAATTACTTTCAGGCCGTAATTAAAACCTTATGACTAAAAATTTTTACTTATTTATAATACTCCTTTTTCCTCTATTTCTGCGAGCCCAAAATAAGCTATCAGACAATATTTTTCTACATAAACTCCCTAACGGCCTTGATGTATTGGTAGTTGAAGATAACAGCGTTCCGTTGGCAACAATAATGATGACATTTAAAAGCGGGGCATTTACCGAGCCGGCTAAATTTGCGGGGCTTACGTCAATATACCAGGCGATGTTATACAAAGGCAATAAAGATTATACCGATCAACAAGATTTGGATTACCATGCAGGAGGGCTGGGATTCCAGAATATGAATTATTTAACAACTGAAGAGTATTCAAAAATCTATTTTACCCTGCCTAAATCTAATTTGGGGAGTGGATTAAATTTTATGAACTCGATGGTACGCTTTGCTAAATTTAATCCAGCCGAATTTGAGAAGGAGAAAGAACAAAGCGATGGCCAGCTAAAGCAAAGAGAGGCATCTCCGTTTTTTTTATTAAATGAGGCTATGCTGCATCATTTATGGGGAGACCAATATAACAGGAAGTTGCCTGTAGGGAATCATCAGAGTATATATAGTGCAACTACTGCACTGATGGATTCTATAAGAGATAAATACTATTATCCTAACAATGCAATTTTGATTGTTGGAGGGGATGTGGCTCATGAGGCAGTTTTTAATGCAGTAGAAAAAATTTATGGTGACTGGAAAGCCAGCAGCTTTGATCCTTTTAAAAAATGGCCACTTCCTGAATTTGCACCTCTCGCTAAAACAGATTATTTTATTGTTGAATCTCCAATCGCTACTGTGCCATCAATATTGGTTAATTGGCAAGGGCCTGATACCCGAAACGATATAAGTGCAACTTATTGTGCAGATGTGTTTTCTTATATCGTAAATCAAAAATCGTCAAAATTAAAAAATGCATTGGTACAGTCGGGATTAGCGCAGTCTACAAGTTTAGGGTATTTAACACTTAAATACGTGGGCCCCATAAGCTTGATTGTAAACCCTTATCCATCAAAAGTAAAAGAATGTGTTGATGAACTTAAAAAGCAACTTGTTTTAATGTGTGATGATGATTATATAACGGATGAACAAATAGAAACGGCTAAGCGAATGCTGGAAATAAAAAAGATCCGTGAGGAAGAAATAACAACTGACTATGTACATTCATTGTCATTTTGGTGGGCATCAGCATCTTTGAATTATTTTGCCGGATACAATGAAAACTTAAAAAAAGTATCAAGGGCCGACCTTAAAAATTATATCAATAAGTATATCAGGAATAAACCTTATTGCGCAGGCTTGCTTATAAACCCCGAATTAAAAGATCAAGTTAATGCAGCAGCATTTTTTAAACCTAACAACTAATATAAGCATCATGAAAAAAATAGTTTTTACTTTAATTATTTCCTGTGTTTGTATTTTGATAGTACATGCACAATCTGAAACACAGTCATTTAATGCCGATGGGATTAAGGTTATTTTTAAACCAACTACAAAAAACGTAATTAATATAAGGATATACTTTAGAGGGGGAGTAACAAATTACCCCGCTGGTAAAGCCGGAATTGAAGCGATAGCGCTTGACGCAACTACACAATGCGGCACAAAAAAATACCCGGCAACCGCATTTAAAGATACTTCCGACAAGTATGGTATATTAATGTACGGGGCATCAAACTATGACTATGGTTATATACAGGTTAATTGCGTTTCTAAATATTTTGACAAAGGCTGGGATTTGTTTTCAGAGGCTGTTATGAACCCTGTTTTTGATGCTGCTGAAGTAAATTTATTAAAAAGTAAAGTAATAGCGGCCAACAAAAACCGTGCTACCAGCCCTGATACCCGCTTTTATCAATTGGAGATGCAAAATGCATTCAAAAATACGCCATATGCCGTAGATCCCGATGGAAATGAACAAACAATAACAGATTTATCAGCGGCAGATCTGGGCGACTATTATAAGTCATTGTTGAATAAAAATAGAATATTTATAGTGGTTGTTGGCAATGTTACCAAGCAGGATATATTTGAAAAAATACTTTTGTCTTTTGGCAATATCCCATCAAAACCGTATGATGACGTTGAGCTGAAGACACCTGTTTTTAATGATAATAAATTGCTTGCAGAAAAGCGTGATATCAGAATTAACTATGTCGGTGCCATAATGAATGCTCCCGAATTTACTGATGTAAATTATGCCCCTTTCCGACTTGGCATTTCTGGTCTTGGTGGAAACCTTTATTCTTCTTTACGGTCACAGTCTGCCCTGGCTTCTTATAGCGCCATTGCTACTATGCAGTTAAAAATGCCTTTTGCTTTGATGAGAGCCAATACAAACCATGTTCAGGAGACTACAGCTGTTATGCTAAGGACACTGAAAACGATTCAAGCTAATGGGCTTAATGAAGAATGGCTTCAGCATATTAAAAATACCTATCTCACTCAAAGCTTTATTAATGATCAAAGTGCATCTGCTATAGCCAATAGCCTTGGGCAGGCCGAAATACTGGGTAATTGGCAATACGCAGATGACCTTACAAAATTAGTGAATATGGTTACGGTTGAACAGGTTAATAACGCGATGAATTTTTACATAACTGGATTAAGATGGACATATCTGGGCAATACCGAAGTGTTAGAAGATTTTAAGCTGCCTGCTTACTAAAATTCGGCATAACCGGGTGGCTTGTAATTTAACTTTTATACTTTTGGCGTAATATTATTATTTGCTAATGGGTTATAAAAGTTTACAAGCCTGCATTACTGATCTGGAAAAGCACGGGCATCTGGTCCGTATAAAAGAAGAGGTTGACCCTTATTTGCAAATGGCGGCAATTCATTTGCGCGTATTTGAGAATGAGGGCCCGGCCATACTTTTTGAAAAGGTGAAAGGCAGTAAATTTCCTGCTGTATCAAACCTGTTCGGTACGCTCGAAAGGTCGAAGTTTATTTTTAGGGATAGTTTGGATAAGATTAAAACCCTGGTCGAGTTAAAATCTGATCCGCTTAAAGCTATCAAGCATCCCTTTAAATATCCTAATGTTGCCATGACGGCGTTATCGGCCCTGCCCATGAAAACAGGTAGCAATGCGCCTGTAAACTTTGCCAAATGCAGCATCAGCGATATCCCACAGATAGTAAACTGGCCAAAAGACGGTGGCCCATTTGTGACCATGCCGCAGGTGTATACCGAAGATGTTGATAAACCCGGCATTATGAATGCCAATTTGGGCATGTACCGCATACAACTGGCGGGCAATGATTATATATTGAACGAAGAGATCGGTCTGCACTACCAACTGCACAGGGGTATTGGCGTACACCAGGCTAAAGCAAATGCAAAAGGACAACCCTTAAAGGTGAGCATATTTGTTGGTGGGCCGCCATCGCATCCAGTAGCCGCAGTTATGCCGCTGCCTGAGGGGCTTTCAGAAATGACATTTGCCGGGGCATTGGGCAATCGCCGTTTTCGTTATTTTTATGATGATGAAGGTTTTTGTATTTCTGCCGACGCTGATTTTGTGATCACTGGAACCGTAATGCCACATGATAATAAACCCGAGGGCCCCTTTGGCGATCATTTGGGATATTACAGCCTTATACATCCGTTCCCGTTATTGAAAGTGCATAATGTTTATCACCGTAAAGATGCCATCTGGTCGTTTACGGTTGTGGGCCGGCCACCGCAGGAAGATACCAGCTTCGGTGCTTTGATCCATGAAATAACGGGAGCGGCTATGCCAAAAGAAATTCCGGGACTGTATGCTGTAAATGCTGTTGATGCTGCCGGAGTACATCCATTATTATTTGCTATTGGCAGCGAACGTTATACGCCTTATATAAAGGAGCGTGAACCACAAGAAATATTGACCATTGCTAACCATATACTGGGTAAGAGTCAGTTGAGTTTAGCCAAATACCTGTTTATTGCCGCCAAAGAAGACGATGCCAAATTGGATGTAAACGACATTGGCGGTTTTTTAAAACACATGCTGCAAAGGATTGATTTGGGCAGAGATTTGCACTTCTACACCAAAACCACTATTGATACGCTTGATTACAGTGGCAGCGGATTAAATTCAGGCAGTAAAGTAGCCATCGCAGCGGCAGGAGATATAAAGCGTGAACTTTGGACAGAGCTACCCTCAACCTTTGATTTGCCCCGACCGTTTGAAAAGTACAAAATGGCTATGCCCGGTGTATTAGCTGTTGAAGTGCCCAAAAACATTAAGAGCAGTGATATCCCCCTGATAATGGAAATATTACAAGAGCATTTGGAAAATGCAGAACTGGATGGCCTGCCGCTGATGGTTTTATGTGACGATGCTGCCTTTACCGCTCAAAACATTAACAATTTGGTATGGGTTACCTTTACCCGCAGCAATCCATCGCACGATATTTATGGTATCAATAGCTTTACCGAGCATAAACACTGGGGCTGTAAAGGTCCGCTGATTATTGATGCGCGCATTAAACCGCACCATGCGCCGGTATTGGAAAAAGATCCTGAAGTGGAAAAACTGGTAGACAAAATGGGGGAGCCGGGCGGCGCTTTACATGGCATTATTTAGTGATTGAATAGAATTAAAATGACAAGATTTATAAAAAATACAGCACTTATTGGTTTATCGTTGATGGCTTTTGCCTGTAAAAAGCCTCAACCTGTTCCGCACTACACTATATCAAAAGTATTTAAAACGGATACCCTTACCACCGTTAATGTGCATATTAACAGCCGGATGACAGCATCGCAATTATTGCTGATAGCCGGGAAGGTGAAAATCGATAGTGCTAAAATTGAACACCTGGCTATTCATTACCTATTGCCGGGCAATACCGACTTTAGCGCTGGCGACAACAGTTATTATGCTGCGGCTAAGTTTATTAAAGAAAGCGATGTAAAGCCCACAGATACTTTAAAGGACGACAATGGTAATGTTTTCAGGATAAAGATTTATGGCTTAGATAGCGCAAAAGCTAAAACACTGCTGAGCTTTAAGCCTAAAGAAATAGCCAATAAGAATGTGCTGGGCAGGTTTATTGACGATTACAACCATACTGTAATTATCCTCTTTATGGATCCGTTGGATGAAAAGAATGACCTGTATGTTATAGAACTTGACTCCACCGCCAAAATAGTATCGGCCACTATGCCGCAAAAGGTAAACGATGGCTTCGAAAAATGGCTGGTAACCCCTAACGGCGATTACATCACCCTAAAAGACAGTGTACTTACCCAATACGCTGCCGATGGCTTAGGCGTACCGTTTAACAGTATTAAATCGGGAAGGTAAAAAAGGATGTCATGTTGAACTTGTTTCAACACCCCACTTGCAAAGTGTACACCAAGCAATCCGCTTGTCCTGTGGGGTGCCGAAATAAATTCGGCATGACGGAACGATTAAACGATTTTCTCCTACTTCAACTCATCCAGCACACTAAACATCTTCTCTTTAATAGTGTGGCTTGAGCCATTGAAGTTGTTCACCATGATAGAAAAACACAGCTCCCGGCCTTTGTAGGTCTGATAACCGGCATAGGTAAGCACGTTAATAATGCTGCCGCTTTTCATTTTCATGTTGTTATAGGTTGGTAGGCTCTCATAAAAATCGGGAAACCAGTCTGTCCCTTTTGCTGATTTTAGGATGGTAGCCATGGTTAAAGTGGTTACCCTGTCGGTAGGCGAAAGGCCGCTGCCATCAACAATATTTAATGAGTGAGGGTCAATACCCCTGGCTTTCCAAAAGTCCTGTTCCATCTGTACGCCATTGGTGGTTGAGGGTTGTTTGCCCGCTTTCCAGGCTATGGTTTTTAGCAGTTGCTCGGCATACAGGTTGATGCTTTTCTGATTGAGCCAGTAAATGATCTGACTTAATCGTGGTGAAGGTATGCTGGTTAAATTAGTGGCTATTTGTGGCGTTTGTAAGCCCTTTGCAGCTAATGTTCCGGCCGACTCAGGCTCATTGCTTACCAAAATACCCAGGCGTTTCAGGGTATCGTTAAGGCGGTAGGCTGCATCATAAGCCGGATCGGGTAGGGCGGCAGCAATGCTTTTTTTAGTTTGATCGATGGCGTAAGTACCCCGCAGGTACATGGTTTTACTATTGATGGGTAAAAAGGCATAGGCATTATCGCCGGTACCGGCAGGGGCATTAATCAGTTCGCTTTTAAAGCTCAGGTAGGGCACATTGGGCACGGTATGCGTTACACTTACCGGACTATCAACCCCGCCCGTATGCAGCTTAATATCAAACTGGTTTTCGCGCCAGCAAAGTCCCGATGTGCCTGCACCGTAGTAATTGCCTATATCCATCCAAATCCATCCTTCGGGGATTGATTGTGAGCCAAATATGCTGTCGTCGCCAATAACACGGCCGTTTACCTTTTTTATCCCGGCTTTTTGCAGGGCAGTAACCATCAGGGTAAGGATGTGATCTTCGTGCATGCTCTCGTAGCGCCAGCTGCCCAGGGTAGGGTCGCCTGCACCTTTTATAATAACATCGCCGTTGAGGGTACCATCGGCTGTAATGGTGCCTGTATAGCCAAAAGCGGTTTGGTATTGAAAATCCTTCCCTAACAAATTAAAGGCTGTAATGGTGGTAACTGTTTTTAAGGTTGATGCCGTGGCCAGACCCATATTGGGGTTGGCGGCAAATACCGTTTCGCCCGTTTTAGCATCCAATACGGTTAATGATACCGAGGCATAACGGCACTGCGCATCACTCTGCAAACGGTTAAATGCCGCTTGCAGGTTTTGTTGTAAGGATTGCCCCGAAGCATCGGCCCCTAAAAAAAATAGACTAACTAAGCAGATCTGCCTGATCTTCATTTTTTGAATTACGTTGCGTAAAATAATAAATAGGGATACCAATAAGCACAATAA
>JABDEQ010000009.1:0-42811 GCA_013286985.1 Bacteroidota bacterium
AACTGTGCTATAAGTTGAGAACGAACGGAGCCTATTGCCTTGCGGATACCTACTTCTTTTGCCCGTTTTTCTGACCGTGCGGTACTCAGGTTCATAAAATTGATGCAGGCCAGCAGCAAAACAAAAAAGCCAATAATGCCAAATAACCAAACAAACTCAATTTTGCCGCCAGTGTTTACACCATTTTTAAAGCCGGAATACAAATGCCATTTACTCATTGGATGCAGAAAGACAACCGGTTTAAATGCCGCATCGGCTTTTTGAACTCTATGCAACTTTACATCCTTTATTTTTGTCGAAACCTGGTTCATGTCAGCATTGTCAGCTATTTGCGCATAACATTGAAATGAATTATTACGCCATGGATTAGTGGCTTTTTCCTGCCAGTTTCTGTCGGTAATATACAGCTGCCAGGTTGCTATAAAGGTTAAATTGTTAAAATCAGAATTGTAGGGAAGGTCCTTGTAAATGCCGAATATAGTAACGTTAAACTTATTATCAATTTTGATGGTTTTATTTATTGGGTCAACATCACCAAATAACGCTTTTGCAGTTGACTCAGAAAGAATAACAGCATGACTATCCTGCAATGCAGACCGGTTTCCCTTTATCATTTTTAACGAAAGCATGTCGGTAATCTGGGGCTCGAAATAATTGCCGCCTTTGGTGATTTTTTTTTCTCCAAAGGACAGGATGTGATCATAGGTCCATGAACACATGGTAACATACTTAAAATTACTGCCATAGGTACGTTTTAGTTCATCGCCCATTAAATAAGGCACCGAAGTTTGGGTACCCACATCTCCATTAAAGGTTTGATGCTGCATTACCTGGGCTATTTGGCTATAGTTTTCGAAGTTTTTATTATACGATAGTTCATCATACACCCACAGGCCAATTAACATAGCCACCGCCATGCCTACCGAGAGGCCCGCAATATTGATAAATGAATGCATCTTGTTTTTTACAAGATTGCGCCATGCAATTTTGAAATAGTTTTTTATCATGGATGGTTCGTTAGTTCATTTTATATAGATGTCTGTTTGCAGCGATCAGATTATTGTATCATTTTGATAGCATATGTCAGGGGATGTGCTCACTCGTCATTGCCCGAAAATGAGGTTAATATTCGTGCCTTTATTTTAAGTATCTGTAAGTCAATATATTGTATTTGATTGGCGGTTTTTAAATGTACATATCCGAACAGCGGGTGTCCGGTTTTATTACACTGCGTTAAAGGGCTGATAGCGTACCATTTAAAAATTAGTAATACTTATTTTCAAAACTTTGATAGATTTGAAGCTGTAAACCAATCTTACCCGGATTTATATCCATATTTGATCATCATGAAAAAAAAATTATTTAGTGCCTCAATGTTCTTTGCGGCCTTTAGTTTATTATCAGTAAAGTGGGCTGATGCGCAAAATAAGGCGCCTTATTCTGCTAAAGATAAGGCGGTGAAAGTATATTTAACCGCAAAGAATACCGACAACCGCATTACGCAAACCGAAACCCTTCATTTTGTGGATATGCCGCAACCAAAGGAAACAGATGTATCGGTATTTGTTGACCCTTCAAAAACATTTCAAACTATGCTGGGCATAGGTGCAGCACTTACCGACGCTTCAGCCGAAACCTTTTATAAATTGCCAAAAGACAAGCAAAAGGAATTTATGACCGCCTATTTTGATAAAGAAAAAGGTATTGGGTATACTTTGGCACGTACCCATATTCAAAGCTGTGATTTTTCGAGCGAAAGCTACAGTTATATAAAAGAGGGTGATGTTGCTTTAAAAACTTTTGATGTTAGTCATGATGAAAAATACCGTATTCCCTTTATAAAGGAGGCTATGGCTGCTGCAGGCGGTAAACTAAATATATTTGTTACCCCATGGAGCCCACCGGCATGGATGAAGAGCAATAATGATGTTTTACATGGCGGCAAATTGCTGGCTAAGTACGATCAGAGCTGGGCAAATTTTTATGTGAAGTTTATTAAAACTTATGAAAAAATGGGTATGCCTATTTGGGGGCTTTCGGTACAAAATGAGCCAATGGCTACACAATCATGGGAATCATGCCTTTATACTGCTGAGGATGAGCGCGATTTTATTAAGAATTATTTAGGCCCAACACTGGTGAAATCGGGTTTAGGAAATAAGAAATTGATTGCCTGGGATCATAACCGCGATTTAATTTATCAGCGTGCAAGTACTATTTTTGAGGACCCACAAGCTGCCAAATACGTTTGGGGTATTGGCTTTCACTGGTACGAAACATGGACCGGTGCAGGTATGGACTTTGAAAGCACCAGGCGCGTTGCTGAATCGTTCCCGGATAAACATTTATTGTTTACTGAGGGTTGTGTTGAGAAATTTGATTTTAACCGTTTAAATGATTGGGCTTTGGGCGAGCGTTATGGCCTGTCAATGATTAACGATTTTAACGCCGGTACGGTAGGCTGGACCGATTGGAATATTTTGCTGGATGAAAACGGCGGCCCTAACCATGTGGGCAATTATTGCTTTGCACCGGTACATGCCGATACCCGTAATGGTAGCTTGATTTATACCAATTCTTACTACTACATGGGCCATTTTTCTAAATTCATTCACCCGGGAGCTAAACGTATCATCAGCAATGCAAGCCGCGATAAGCTGTTAACCACCGCTTATGTTAATCCCGATGGTAAACTGGCTGTTGTAGTAATGAATAAAACAGACGATAATATTGATTATTATTTGTGGATAAAAGGCAAAGCTGCTAAAACAACCAGCCCCGCGCATTCTATTGCAACGTTGGTGGTAGAGTAGTTTGTTTGAGGTGTTGAAAGACATCCGGTAAAAAATAAAAATGCCGTAACCCTTATGTGTTACGGCATTTTTTTATGGCAAATATGTACATTTTGCAAACTGCAAACCGGCAACGGCAAACTTAATTTACAGCTAAAGAAATGGTTTTGCTATCTCCAAATACAACCTTGGTTGAAGGGTTGGTTGGGGTGGTGTTCCACAAACATTCCCTTACTGTCATTTGCATCGTTGCGGCATCAATTGATATCAAATGGAAAGATAATTTGGTTTCGTCTTTTGCAGAGAACTTGCCTTTCATAGGTGAGTCAACCCTGAAAACAGGTAGCGCAACATCATTATCTGGTCCGGTATAGGTATAAAATTCATTCCAGTTTGAATTGCCATGTATATAGGCTTTAATATTTGGATGCGCTTTCAGGAATTTTACAAATCCGCGCTGCTCGATATCTGTTGAGCCACCATCACCTGCTGCTACCACGCCTTCCTTATAATATTCGGCAGTAAGATTTTCGAATTTATTTTCCAAAGTCATGTTATGCGGCGGGATAGGGTTGGTAAAATGTTTGGCCTCGCAGGTAGGCTGGTCATGGCAAATAATTATCACCGACGTTGTTTTGGCAACATTGGCCAGGTCCTTTTCCATCCATATCCTTTCGGCAGAATCGGCCCAAAGGGTGATAAACATAAAATGAATACCTTTTATATCTCTTGAGTAATTGATCTTATCTGTAGCATAATTATAAGCCTCGTTGGTCATCGGCGTGGCAGGCTTCAGCATCAGGTTATAAATTTTGACCATTGATGTTGGGTCGCTAAGCGGTTTCATGGGCTTGGCATAGCCAATAGCGTTAGAAATATCATGATTACCGGGAACAATCAAAAATTTAACCGGCTCACCATCAGTGCCTTTTAGCTTTATACCGCCCATATAAGCGGTTTCAAACTGTGCCCATGATGCGGCGGCACTTTGTATGGGTATTTCCATGCGGTTGGCTATATCACCACCTTCTATTAAATAATCGATGCCGTTAATGGGTTGCCCGGCCTTAACACCGCCGTCGGCGGGAAGCGATTGTCCGGGTAGGGCATTCATCTGGCGGATCATGGCTGCATTTACAACAGACGATTTTACATTTGAATCGCCGCGGAAAGCTTTACGGGTTATACCAAAGTGAGCATCAGAAGTAAAAAGTATTTCAATATCCTGCGATGGCGTGGTTTGGCAAAAAGCTTTAACCGGAATTAAAGCCAAAATTAAGCAACTTGCTAAAATTGAATGTTTTAAGTATGTTGATAGTTTTAGGGGAAAGTGGGTCATTTGAAAAATTTAAAATTTGTTGAGCGCAAATGTACTTGCGCAGTTACATGTATTGGTTAATTAAATGTTAACAAAAGATTAAGGGCTTGTATCAATTTAGTTGTAATTGACTCGTTTGTGTGTTTCACAAAAAAAGACAGAAAATGATTAACTTTGAGTATATCAAACCTGTACGAGTTATGGCTAAGTTTTTTAACAGTATAGAAGACAGGCATGCCGAATTCATAGAAAAACAGCATATGTTTTTTGTGGCGAGCGCTCCGCTCAGTGCCAGTGGACATGTAAATCTTTCGCCAAAAGGATCGGATTGTTTCAGGATACTTTCACCGCACAAGGTAGCCTATATGGATATTATTGGCAGCGGCAATGAAACATCGGCACATTTGCTCGAAAATGGGCGCATTACCTTTATGTTTTGCGCTTTTGATGGCCCGCCAAATATTATGCGCTTATACGGACGCGGCTATACCGTTTTACCCGAGCACGGAGAATGGAATGAACTTTCTAATCATTTTAAATTAGTACTAGGCACCCGGCAAATTATTGTGGCCGATATTGATATGGTGCAAACCTCATGCGGTTTTAGCGTGCCCTATTACAGTTACGAGGGTGAGCGGGATCATGCCGAAAAATGGGCCTTGAATAAAGGCGAAGATGGCTTAGAAAGCTATAAAGCCGAAAAGAACAGGGTTAGTTTAGATGGCCTGCCTACGGCCATGTTTTAAATGGGACGTGGATGTCGCTCGTATAGTTGACTCACCCCGACGTTGCTTCGCTCGTCGACCCTCTCTACTTCGTAAAGAGGGTGGAAAAATTCAAATTTCTTTTTTTCTTTTCCCTCTTTATGACTTGTCATAGAGAGGGATGTCGAGCGTAGCGATGACAGGGTGAGTTAACTTAACTCTGCACGCGCTAAAGAGAATAAAACCTATATCCCATGTTTAATCAAATACCACCGTTTTGTTTTTATAAACAAACACCCTATCCTCAAATACCAATTTAAGGGCAGATGCCAGCACAGCTGTTTCAATTTCTTTACCGGCTTTTACCATATCGCCGGCAGTGAACGAATGATTTACGGAGATAATTTGTTGAGCAATAATGGGCCCTTCATCAAGTTCGTTGGATACAAAATGCGCTGTGGCGCCTATCAGTTTTACACCACGCTCAAAAGCCTGCTTGTATGGATTGGCGCCAATAAATGCCGGTAAAAATGAATGGTGGATGTTGACAATACGCATTGGGAATTTGGCTACCAATGCGGGCGATAAAATGCGCATAAATTTGGCCAGCACAATATAATCGGGTTCAAATTGATCAATAATGGTGGCTATTTTATCTTCAAATTCATTTTTGCTGATTTGCTCATGTGATACCAGGAAGAACGGCATATCAAAACGTTTGCAAATATCTTCCAATACAGCATGATTGCCAATAACACATTGCACTGTAGCGCTCAGTGTTCCACAATAATTGCGGATCAAAATATCGGCCAGGCAATGATACTCTTTGGTAACCATCACTACCACCTTTTTGCTGGGCAATGGGTTGATGTGGATGGTGGAATCGGGCGGCAAAATATAGCGCAGCTTTTTTTCGAGTGTATCGCCATCGTCGCTATGGGTTACTTCCAGGCGCATAAAAAACAGGTTTTGTGCCTGGTCAACATGCTCGCGCATGGATACAATGTTTAATTGTTGTTTTGCCAGCACATCAGTTATTGATGCCACTAAACCAACCCGGTCAACACACTGAATTACAATAATCATATGAATGGTGAAAGATAGTTCGTAAATATAAAAGTTTAGTTCATTAAACATAATAACGAGGGGTTTTAAACCCCTCGTTATTATGTTTAAATTGGATCGGTTTATATCTTTTCTTAATTTTATTGGTAACAAAATTGTTTAACACAAATCCAATATCAAAAGCCGCTCACCTTTTGGCTTTAACTTTTTGTATTTTAATTTAAAAACGATGATTATGCGCTATTTTTTGTGTTTTTTGTGTCCGCCGATAGCCGTTTTGACTACCGGACGTATCGGTGCGTTTATATTGAATATTATTTTGTCGTTGTGCTTCTGGATTCCGGGAATTATCCATGCCATACTGGTTACCAATGATTTTTATGAGGAAAGACGTTACCGCAGAATGGTACGTGTAGTTAGAAGACGATATTAAATTCATTACCAACCGCTAAAAATGGATTTTGAAAATATACCGTTTCAGGTTATTAATTGGGATGATGTTGCCAAAACAAGCCATCCGGGCGTTACCGGCACAGCCTTTTGGCAAACAATTCAGTTTAGCGGACTAAGGGTAAGAGTGGTTGAATATAGCAAAGGTTATTTGGCCGATCATTGGTGCCAGAAAGGACATATTATTTACTGCCTGGAAGGGGAATTTACTACCGAATTGGAAAGCGGCGGGCAGTTTCAACTCAGAAAAGGAATGAGCTACATTGTTTCTGACGATTTGAGCTCGCACAGGTCTATTACCCCGACCGGGGTTAAATTGCTTATTATTGATGGCGATTTTTTGCAGCAAGTAAAATAGCTGTTAGTCCACATTAAACACTAATCCAAAGTTGGCGTACTGCGCATCAAAACCATGGATATACATTTTAACATTTAAGGACATCCAGTTATTAAGGTAATACTTGCCGCCAATGGTCCAATAAAAATGCTCAGGGGTTATGGTATTAAAATGAAGGTAATAACCGTAATTAAACATAAAGGCCATCCGGCCCAGCCAAACATCTGTCCCCAAACTTAATCCCCAGGCTACGTTATCAAATGATGAGCCCGATTCCTGGTAGGTTCTGTAAAAATTATCCCACGAAAACGGCTTAAAATAATAAACCACATCAGTGCCGGCTTTTAAACTAAACAACGAGTTTAATCGGTAACTGTACCCTGCGTAAAGGCTCAGCATATAAAGGTTGGATGTTGCATTTCGTTGTGCAGCAGAATCAGGTAAGGGGATAGATTTCCCAGTTTGCGGGTTGATGTAATTGCCCGCATTTACAAACCCACGCCGACCGGCCCCAATCCCAAATTCAAATGATTGCTTATCATCAATTCTGAATGTTTCTTTTTTTCGATTGGGACCGTCAGCGTCAATGTTTCTTATAATGCCAATGGTGGCATTAATATTGTTTACACCCTCATTGGGTAGCTTAAACCCTGAGTTAGAGTAGTGAAAAAAATTAGCCCCAATAGCCAATTTAGTAGTTGGCGACATTGGCGTTTCCATTTTAAAACCCGCCTGTACGGCCAGGTTAATATGGCTGCCTACAATGGGATTATTATTGGTGTAATAGGTTTGTGTGGAGTAAATGAAACCGAAGCCGGGCGAAAAATAGAAAATTGTTTTCCCGGTTTCAAACAGCGACATATCCAAAATGGTGAGGCCGCCAAATACATTACCCAAGGTCCCTTTAATTTCGGGTGGTTCGTTTATCGATATGGCATGTAAATTAAACCAGGTGGCGGTAAAAGCAATGTCTTTTATGTTGAGGTCTTTTATCCAGGCCACATTGTTATTGGCCATATTAAGGCGATAGGCAATTTCGGCGCCGTAAAAATATCCCTGGGGTTGGTAGCTATCCGGCGTAAAAATAGTGATGCCCTGCATAGCAGTTACCGAAAGGCTGTTTGCGTTATTTTGCGCAAAACAATATGGAATATTAATCAGCAAAAAAATGAAAGTGGAAAGTAAGTATTTACCATTCACTGCGGTTAATTTGAATTTTTAAATAACCATTAAAATAGTTTTAGGTTTTAAAGAAAAGTTTAAGGAATTAACACACAGTTTTTTTTAAATTCAAATCAATTCCGAATTCCGAATTTCTTTCTCATTTTTGCCTTCGAAAATGCAAAAAGACAAGCTGTTAATTATTGATGATGAGGAACGCCTGAGAAACCTGCTGGCGCGGATACTTCAATTAGAAGGATATGACGTACTGGTAGCCTCTACAGGTAAGGAGGGTTTGAAGAAATTACAGCATGAAGCTATTCCGGTGGTGATCAGCGATGTTAAGTTGCCTGATATTAACGGCATTGAACTTACCTCGCAAATAAAAACGAATTATCCGTCTACAGAAATTATTGTACTAACAGCGTTTGGCACTATTAACGATGGGGTTAAGGCCATTAAATCGGGCGCTTTTGATTATATCACCAAAGGGGATGATAACGAAAAAATTATTCCGCTGGTGAGCAAGGCAATGGATAAGGCTTTGTTGCAGTTCCGTGTATTGGAACTGGAAGAAAAACTAAACAATAAGTTTGGTTTTGATCGCCTGATAGGAAGATCAAACGCCATTACGGATGTAATTAAGCTGGCTCAAAAAGTAGCGCTTACAGATACTACGGTTTTGCTTTTGGGCGAAACAGGTACCGGAAAAGAGATCTTTGCAGAGGCGATACACCAGGCCAGTAACCGGCATACCAAGGCATTTGTGGCAGTAAATTGCAGCGCCTTTACCAAGGAATTACTGGAAAGCGAATTATTTGGTCACAAGGCCGGATCGTTTACCGGAGCTGTAAAGGATAAAAAAGGACTTTTTGAAGAAGCCAACGGCGGTACTATATTTTTAGATGAGATAGGGGAGCTTGACCACGACTTACAAGCAAAATTACTACGGGTACTGGAATCGCAGCAGTTTTTAAAAATTGGCGATACAAAACCCACCCAGGTAAATGTGCGCATACTGGCAGCTACCAATCGCAACTTGCAGGACGAAGTGAGCAAAGAAGGTTTCCGCTCTGATTTGTATTACCGCCTATCGGTATTTACCATAACCCTGCCCGCCTTGCGCGACAGGAAAAAAGATATCAAGCTGCTGGCCGAATATTTTATGAATTACTTTGGCCTTAAAGTAAAGAAACAATTTGCTGGCCTTACGGACAAATTTGTAGAGAAGCTGGAAGCCTACAGCTGGCCGGGCAATATCCGTGAGTTAAAAAACATTATAGAACGTGCCGTTATTTTGGCCGACGATAATGTTTTGGACGAAACGCTACTGCCATACGAAATGCAGGAGCCGCAACCTATAAAGGCAAACGGTACCTTATCAACTTTTGACCTTTCATCGATAGAAAAAATTCACATACAGCGTGTATTGAACCATGCCCATGGCAATCGCGCAGAAGCTGCCCGCTTATTAAACATCGGCGTAGCCACTTTATACCGTAAATTAAAGGACTACGGGCTAGAATGATTTCGGATTTCGGAGTTTCGATTTCGGAATTTGAGGAATCAGCTTGTTGCACACCTATTTACTAAGATATGCCAATATCCGAATTATTTATTTGAGTCATACAAAGCACGTCATTCATATGTGACTGTTTGAGTTTCAGAATCTTTCAATTAAGGCTTCTTAGCGTATATTAGCTGAAACCTAAATTGCATGGAGCTTCACCGTATAGAATATCTACTTAAGCAAGTTAAAATACTTAATAATAGATATGAAAAAATCAACCAACAGAGTGGCGAGAATTTCAATATCTTTAAAATACTTCGGCTTGAAGCGTCGGAAGTGCGATTACATAGCACCTTTATAGCTGAATTACTAAATCCCAAAGGAAGTCATGGGCAAAAGGAGGTTTTTTTAAATCTCTTTATTTCCGAATTTGGAGCCAAAGAGAAGGAATTTGATCCTACAGGGGCCCATACTGAAGTTGAAAAGTCAATAGGTACAATTAATGCAGAAAAAACAAAAGGAGGGCGTATAGATATATTAGTGACTGATGGAAAAGGGAAGCACATTTTAATTGAAAATAAAATATATGCTTCTGATCAGGAAAAACAATTAATACGATATAAGAATTACTCCAAATTGTCTGATTTATTTTATTTGACACTCGATGGTAAAAAGCCTGATGCAATATCCTGTGAAGATTTGGAAGAGGGAAAGGACTATAAGTGCTTATCCTACAAACAACATATTGCAAAATGGATTAATTTGTGTATAAAAGAAGTTGCGCTTACTCCTATCATCAGAGAGTCTTTAATTCAATATCTTCATTTAATTAAATACCTAAACAATCAAACTATAAATCGATCTATGTCAGAAGAATTATCAGCGTTGCTAAATTCAAATCTTGAAGCAGCATTTACGATTAAAAATAATTTAAGTACAGCGATGCGAACTTTGCTTAAGAAACTTAAATCGGATGTGGAAAGTTTAGAAGAAGAGTTTAGTTCATTGGGATTCAGTTGTAATTATTATGTCAATATTGACAATCGATATTCCGGTTTTAGATTTTTCAAGCGTGAGTTTAAGTATGTAGGTATGACTTTTCAATTTAGTGATTATGGCGAATATTTTACCTATGGAATAGCTTCGATAGATGATCCTATTGATAAGCCAATACCACAAGCATTACGGGAAGAGTTAGAAAATTTAGTTGGCACTAAGCATAATGATATCTGGTGGCCAATAAAATTAAAATTTGAGGAACCTTATAATAAAAATTGGAAAACATCTTTTGAACCATGGGAAGCAATAGAAAACGGAAAATTAAAAATTGTTATTCGCGAGAAATTAAAACATTTGATCGAATTAACTAAAAATGTCCAGCTTTGAGTTTCCAGTAAAGAACCTTATCCATAGCTAAAGCCCCCTTTCTTTTTTATTTTTCTGAATGCCCCGCAAAGCAGAGATAATAATTAGGGATTTCGGAGTTTCGATTTCGGAATTTGGGAAATAGAATTAGGTTTTTCAAGCTGTTTTATTGTTTTCTTATAAGTGTTCACGGTGTTCATGGTGTTCACAGTGTTCATGCGTTCAAAAATGAACGCTTCCACTGGATGATAGAATCCTATCACCCCCTCTAATCCAATAAATCTGGACTAAGATTTATTGGATTTTTAGAATTTCAGGATTGTGATGTTATTCTAATATAAATTTTAGCGTGCCCACGCTATTTATTGCCTATTTTCAAATTTCCCTAACCTTCAAATCCTCAAATTAACCTCAACAATCCTATCATCCCTCCGCTCTAATGAATCCTAGTCTAAATTGATAAAACCCTATCATTTTGATAGCCTTTTTTAGGCTTTTTTTAATTTGGCATACTCATTTAAAGTGTTGATATATTTGATTTATAGTTGTTTATGAACTTTGCCTCTTTTGTGGCATCCCATTGGTATACCTCCTCGAAAATTCAAACAAAATGGACATTATACTAACTATCGCTTATATACTTTGCTTCATAGCAGTATTCTGGCTTTTCTTCAAATCCGTTAACTACTTCGAAAAAATTTAAACATCATGTTAGCACTATTCATCGTTGCCATCGCCGTATTTATTTATATGGTTTATGTATTGCTCAAACCCGAAAAATTTTAATCACTATTTAAACATCAAAACAATATGAATACCGAATTAATAGGTGTCATTTTTATGTACCTGGCAACAATAGCCCTGGCCATACCGCTGGGCCGTTATATTGCCAAAGTATTTAAGGGTGAAAAAACCTGGCTCAATTTTATGGCCCCGCTCGAAAAGTTCATCTTCAAGTTCAGCGGCATCGACACTCACCGCGAGATGAACTGGAAACAGCACTTAAAAGCTTTATTAACCATCAACTTTATATGGTTATTTTATGCTTTTTTCTGTTTGCTGTTTCAGGGGCACTTACCGCTAAACCCGGATAACAACCCTAATCAAACTCCGGATCTGGCTTTTAATACAGCATTAAGCTTTATAACCAATACCAACCTGCAGGATTATTCAGGCGAATCGGGTGCTACCTACTTTACACAGCATTTTGTGTTTATGTTTTTACACTTTGTGAGTGCTGCAACAGGTTTGGCTGCCATGATGGTGGTTTTTAAAGCAATGAAAGAGAAAACTACCGAAAAGCTTGGTAACTATTGGGATTTCTTTTTAAAATCAATCACCCGCGTATTGCTTCCAATTAGCTTTGTAGTTGCCGCAATATTAGCATTTAACGGTACACCAACCAGTTATAAAGGTAAAGATACCGTAATAGGCTTACAGGGCGATACCGTGCATGTTTCGCGTGGCCCTGCTGCTGCAATGATTGCTATTAAGCAAGTGGGTACCAATGGTGGCGGCTGGTTTGGAACAAACTCTGCCCATCCGTTTGAAAACCCCAACTACCTGACTAATATGGTTGAAACTATCAGTATCGACCTTATTCCTATTGCGCTGGTATTTGCTTTGGGCTTTTACATAAATAAGAAAAAGCTTTCGTGGGTAATCTTTGGCGTGATGACTGTCGGTTTCTTAATTATGGTTATTCCATCCATAATAGCCGAAACAGGCGGTAACCCGGCCATAGCGCATATGGGTATCAGTCAACCCGGGGGCTCTATGGAGGGCAAGGAAGTACGTTTTGGTCCCGCTGCATCAGCTTTTTGGGGTATCACCACTACAGTAACATCAAACGGTTCGGTAAATGCCATGCACGATAGCATGATGCCTATATCAGGCTTAGCTCAAATGTTTGATATGATGATCAACTCCTTTTACGGTGGTATAGGTGTGGGTTTCCTTAACTTTTATATTTTCATCATCATTGCTGTGTTTATTTCAGGATTGATGGTAGGCCGTACGCCGGAGTTCATGGGCCGCAAAATTGAAGCCCGCGAAATGAAGATCGCTTCGCTGATTGCTTTATTGCACCCGTTCATCATCCTGGTAGGTACATCGTTAGCATCATACGTGCTGGTACATTTCCCCAATGCCAATTGGTCAACCAAACCATCGGCATGGTTAAACAACCCCAGCTTCCATGGTTTTACCGAAATGCTTTATCAATATGCATCAAGCGCAGCCAATAACGGTTCGGGTTATGCAGGCTTAACTGCCAATAACATATTCTGGAACGTAAGTACAGGACTAGTGATATTCGTAGGTAGGTTTTTGCCAATTATTGGCCCCGTAGCTATAGCAGGTATTTTGGCCAGCAAAAAAGCAGTACCAGAATCAGCCGGAACTTTAAAAACCGATACTGCAACCTTTGGTATTATGATATTTGCCGTAATATTCATTATTGCTGCATTATCATTCTTCCCAGCGTTGACTTTAGGTCCAATTGCCGAACATTTTTCAATCAAATAATAATAAGAATTCAATCATGAAATCTGATCAAAATACATTGTTCCAGGGCGACCAAATGAAAGAAGCTTTTAAGCAATCTTTCATCAAACTGGATCCACGCATATTATTCCGCAACCCGGTGATGTTCACTGTGGAGATAGGAACTGTAGTAATGCTGATCGTATCAGTATTCTCCTTAACCAATAAAGGACAAGGGAGCTTTGGCTACAACTTTACGGTATTCATCGTATTATTTCTTACTGTGTTGTTCGCCAACTTCGCCGAAGCTATTGCTGAGGCACGTGGTAAAGCACAGGCAGAAAGCCTACGCAAAACCCGTGAAGAAACACCTGCCCGCCTGCTGGTTGATGGCAAGGAAACAAGTGTAATGTCATCACAATTAAAAAAAGGCGATGTGTTTATCTGCGAAACAGGTGATAACATCCCAACCGATGGTGAAATTATTGAAGGTATTGCTACCATCGATGAATCGGCTATTACAGGTGAGTCTGCTCCGGTTATCCGTGAGTCAGGCGGCGACAAGTCATCTGTAACAGGCGGTACCAAGGTATTATCCGACAGGATAAAAGTAATGGTAACTACTCAGCCGGGCGAAAGCTTTTTGGATAAGATGATTGCCCTTGTTGAAGGTGCATCGCGCCAAAAAACGCCTAACGAAATTGCCTTAACTATATTGTTGGCAGGCTTTACGTTGATATTTGTTATTGTTTGTGTTACCCTGAAACCATTTGGTGATTATGCTAACACGCCTATTACTATTGCAGCATTTATTTCACTGTTTGTTTGTTTAATACCAACAACTATTGGTGGCCTTTTATCAGCAATAGGTATTGCCGGGATGGACAGAGCATTACGTGCAAACGTAATTACCAAATCGGGCAAAGCAGTTGAAACTGCTGGTGACTTGGATACCCTGTTGTTAGATAAAACAGGTACCATTACCATTGGTAACCGTAAGGCAACTAATTTTTACCCAACTGCCGGCGTAAACGAAAAGGACTTTATTACGGCCTGTGTTTTAAGCTCATTAGCTGATGAAACTCCAGAAGGTAAATCAATAGTTGAACTGGCCGAACAAGGCTCAAGCAAACTATCGGTTGTTGCTCCTAAAGATGCTGTGTTTATTAAATTCACTGCCGAAACACGCTCAAGCGGTTTAGATACGCCTGATGGCTTACGTATCCGCAAAGGTGCTTTCGATTCTATCCGCAACATCGCACTAAAAGCAGGTAATCATTTCCCAACAGATGTGGAAGATAATGTGAAGCACATCTCCTCAAATGGCGGTACACCACTGGTGGTATCGCAAAATGAAATGATACTGGGCGTAATTGAGTTGCAGGACATTATTAAACCCGGCATAGCTGAACGCTTTGAACGCTTACGCAAAATGGGCGTAAAAACAGTAATGGTAACCGGTGATAACCCTTTAACTGCCAAATTTATTGCTAATAAAGCCGGTGTGGATGATTTTATTGCCGAGGCTAAGCCCGAGGATAAAATGAACTACATTAAAGCAGAACAGCAAGGTGGAAAGCTGGTAGCCATGATGGGCGACGGAACTAACGATGCTCCTGCTTTGGCACAGGCCGATGTTGGTGTAGCCATGAACAGCGGTACACAAGCTGCCAAAGAAGCCGGTAACATGGTGGATTTGGATAACGACCCAACCAAGCTGATTGAAATTGTGGAAATAGGCAAACAGTTGCTGATGACCCGTGGTACATTAACCACCTTCTCTATAGCAAACGATGTGGCTAAATATTTCGCCATTGTGCCGGCCTTGTTTATGGTTTCTATCCCGGCTCTTAGATCGTTGAATATTATGGATCTGCATAGCCCTGAATCGGCTATACTATCAGCAGTAATCTTTAACGCCATCATTATACCGTTGCTTATTCCTTTGGCGCTAAAAGGTGTTGAATACAAACCGATAGGCGCCAGTGCACTATTACGCCGTAACCTGCTTATTTATGGTTTAGGTGGTGTTATTGTGCCATTTATCGGTATCAAGTTAATCGACCTTATGGTTGGTACATTAATATAATTAACATTAAATCTCAATAAAATGAAAACGTATTTGTTGCCATCATTTAAAATTACCATCATATTGATCGTAATCCTGGCGGGCCTTTACCCTTTACTAATAGCAGGTATAGGAAAATTTACACCGGGACATGGTGATGGCGAAACTGTAACATACAAAGGCCGCGTAGTTGGTTATGCAAACATTGGCCAAAAGTTTACAAAAGATAATTATTTCTGGTCACGCCCGTCTGCCGCAAACTACCAGGCAGACGCCGGTGCCGGATCAAACAAAGGCCCGTCAAATCCTGATTATTTGAAGGATGTAAGTGCTCGTATCGACACCTTTTTAAAACACAATCCTGATGTAACGCGCGATGAAGTGCCTGCCGAATTGGTTACTGCATCAGGCAGTGGTTTAGATCCGGATCTTTCTCCGGCAGCTGCAAAGATCCAGGTGCCCCGTATAGCCAAGGTGCGCGATATACCTGCCGCTCAACTATACAAAATAATTAACGACAATACAGAACGGCCGGTATTAGGTCTGTTTGGCCCGCCAACTGTAAACGTTTTAAAAATGAACGTTGCTTTGGATGAATTTAAAAAGTAATCACCCTGCATTACCCTAATAAAACATATATACAAAACGGCTGTCATGAGGCATTGACTCCAATTTAAAATGAGCTAATAGGGCTCATGGCAGCTTAAAAAATTTAATTAATAATACTTTTCTAATGAAAAAACAATTACTAGCAATAGTAGCCCTGGCAACTATTGCCCTCAATGTACACGCACAACAAGATTCAACAAAGGCGAACAAAGTGAAGGTGAAGAAAGATACCGTAGCCCGTTCGCTGCCATCGCCATTGCCGGCACCACCATTTCCTACTTCTGATTGGGATGGAGCGCCATTAATAGGAGCTGACGCTACCGCCCCAATATATCCGATGCAAAAGGCATTGGGACTGTTTACTAAATCAAGATTTAGATTTTATGGCTGGGTTGATGGCGCTGGTAATATCAGTTCATCAAAAAACTCTAACGCACCTACTTCTTACGATTTAATTCCTAACGGAGTAGTATTGGATCAGGCTGGTATTAAATTTGATTTACAGCCAAATACCGTTCAAACAGATCATGTTTCTTTTGGCTTCTTGTCTACCACTATTTTTGGTACAGATTATCGTTATACTACAGGCCTGGGTTATTTCAGTAACCAGTTGCTTCAGCACAATAATAAATACGGCGTTGACCCTGCCGAAATGTATGGTTTAATATATTTCCCAAAAATTGCCGATGGTATGCTGTTAAAAGTAGGTCGTTTTATTTCACCTGCTGATATTGAGGCACAATGGGCAACTGATAACTACCTGTACTCGCACTCATTAATGTTTACCGTTGACCCATACACCTTTACCGGCGTACAAGCAACTTTTAAACTGGGTTCATACTGGCAACTGGAGGTTGGTTTGCATGCAGGCAATGATATGGCACCCTGGAGCCAGTCTGCACAGCTTAACGGCCTGTTAATGGCTCGCTGGGTATCGCATGATAATGACGACTCTATTTACGGAGGTATAAACTCATTAGGTAACGGCGACTATACCCGTGAACATGATGACCTGCAAATGGTTGTTGCTACCTGGGGACACAAGTTTAATGAAACCTTCCACATGATGACTGAAGCTTATTATATGTGGCAATTTCATGCGCTTACCGGTGGTACTGTAATTAATGGCCCTGCACAACCTTTCTTAACTGGTGTTGGTCCGGGTGTACCTATTCCGGGTAGAGAAAACGCTATCGGTGCGGTAAACTACTTCCAGATCCTGGTATCTAAGAAAGATTATATCTCTATCCGTAACGATGCTTTGGATGATCCACAGGCTGGCCGTACCGGTTATGCTACCTGGTATTCAAGCCATACCATCGGTTTTGTACACTACTTTAACGATTACATCAGAATTCGTCCGGAAATTAGGTACGAACGCGCTTATGCTGATGGTGTAACTCCATATGATAACGGTACTAAAAAAGATCAGTATACCGCAGCTATGGATTTAATAGTACGCTTTTAATATCCTGCGGTTACCTATTGTAACCGCTTATAATAGTAAATTTAATAATTAAAAAAATGAAAACGTTTAAATTTCAGATGATTGCGATCATCGTAATGACATTTGGATTGATTCAAACCTCAAATGCCCAAAAACAATCAAGCGGATTGTATTTAACATATGCCGATTACTTAAATCATAAATTAAGTTACACGGCCGATAAAATCACCATACACGAATTTATCGGTATGAAAAACGTAACGGTTATCAGCAATGGTAAAAAAATAATCATTCCTAAAAGTCAGCTATTTGGTTATCACGACAGTAATAATAACGATTACCGGTTTAATGATGACAAAGCTTACCAGATTATTGATACCACCGGTTTTTATATTTACAGTTACGACAAATTAGTGCAGCAAGGTAAAGGCCCCAAGCCAACCAGGATTTATTTTTTCAGCAAAAAAAACAGATGATACCATATTGCCTTTAACCGCTGAAAATATTGCAGTAGCTTTCCCTAAAAACATTAAATTTAAAAATATGGTTGAGCTGGAATCAAAAAGCAATTTGAACTTATATGCTTATGATGCACAGTTAAATGAGTATAAAATAAAAGAGCTATACGCCGAAAGTTTAAAATAAGAATGATACGCAGGTCCGAACAACCTGTAAAGATTAGCGCGGGCTACACGTTATAATTATTTATTGTTTGATAATTATAGGTTTGGTTTGATTGAGGTCCGCGTGAAAAAAGGGGGGTGTCGGCCCCCCTTTATAAGGTTAAAAGCCCCACCTAAACGGCGGAGCCCTCATGAATGCCATAAAAAATAAAACACGATATGAATAATCCTCCCCGGTAGGGAGGACTTTGATAAAATGAACATTAAAAATATAAGTAAGTAACCGCCATGAAAATATTAAATAGAAATTCAGAAAGTCTCCCCTACCGGGGGAGATTTAGAGGGGGCTTATATGGACGAAAATAAGGAACAATCTGTTGAGCACTTTTTGGAGCTGATAAAACGCTCGAGGCGGGGTAAGTTTAAAATTTATATCGGCATGAGCGCTGGTGTAGGTAAAACGTACCGAATGCTGCTGGAAGCCCAAACCCTTATGCGTAACGGCATTGATGTAAAAATCGGGTACGTTGAAACGCATAACCGTAAAGAAACAGTGGCGCAGCTGGAAGGCTTGCCACTTATTCCGCGTCGTAAACTTTTTTATAAGGGTAAGGAGCTGGAAGAAATGGACTTGAACGCCATTATTAACCTGCGTCCTGAAGTAGTGATTGTCGATGAACTTGCTCACACCAATATTGAGGGCAGCAAGAACGAAAAACGCTGGCAGGATGTAATGGATATTTTAAATGCCGGTATCAATGTTATCAGCGCAATTAACATTCAGCATATTGAAAGTTTGAATGAGGAGGTTGAAAAAATTACCGGTACTGCCATTAATGAACGTATCCCCGATAAGGTTTTGCAAATGGCCGATGAAGTAGTGAATATTGACCTTACTGCGGACGAGCTGATTGACCGCCTGAAAGAAGGTAAAATATACGATGAGAAAAAGATTCCACTGGCTTTAAATAACTTTTTTCAAACAGAAAAAATATTGCAGCTGAGGGAGCTGGCCCTGCGCGAAGTGGCGCACCAGGTGGAGCGAAAAATTGATATTGAAGTACCCAAAACCATAAAATTAAGGCCCGAATTATTTTTGGCCTGTATCAGCACCAACGAGGAATCGGCCAAAATAATTATCCGTAAAACAGCCCGGCTTGCCTCTTACTATCGCTCCAAATGGTATTTGCTGTACGTGCAAACATCAAACGAAAGCAGTGATAAAATAAACCTTGCTTCGCAGAGGCACCTCATTAATAACATGAAATTGGCTACACAGCTTGGGGGCGAGGTTTTAAAAGTAAAAAACGATAACATTGCAAAAACAATATGGGAAACCGCTGAGAAATATGATGTTACTACCATCTGCCTCGGCAAGCCCCGTTTTAAATTTTACCAGCTGGTTATGAAAACGGCTGTTTTTACCCAATTGCTAAACAAAATGTCACAAACACATATTGACCTCGTAATACTTTCATAATGACTATTAAAAATAAACTCCGTGCCGGCTTTAGCTTCTTGTTCGCGCTGGCGCTATTAAGCTGCGGTTTATCCATTTATTTTCTGAACCGCCTTTCTGCAGATGCCAAAGCTATACTTAAGGATAATTATAAATTGGTACAGTATGCAAAAAATATGGGAGTTGCCATGGACGCCAACATTGGTTTTTTGGATGCGCAACAGGAAAAAACTATTGAAGATAACCTTGTAAAGGAAGAACATAATATCACTGAGCGAGGCGAAGGTCCGCTTACTGCCGCATTGCGTGCTAAATATGAAGAACTTAAATTGTTGAACAATGATCCGGTTAAAGCAGTTGCAGTGCGTAATGAAATAAAAGGGCTGCTATACGGCGTTATGCAGGTAAACATGAGTGCTATTGAACGTAAGGATGCTACTGCGACAAAAACGGCCAATAGCGCAACATTACTGGTAGCTTTTGCAGCCACATTTTTATTCCTTGTTGCGTTTAGTTTTGTGGTTAATTTTCCGGGGTACATTGCCAACCCGATAAAAGAATTAACCGAGAGAATAAAAGACGTATCGAACCGGAATTACCATCAGCAGCTTAACTTCAAATCAAACGATGAATTTGGCGAATTAGGCGATGCCTTTAATACTATGACGCGAAAGCTGGATGAGTACGAGCATAGTAACCTTGCCAGCATTTTATTTGAAAAGAAACGGATAGAAACCATTATTAATTCCATGCACGATGCCATTTTGGGATTGGACGAGAAATCAGTCATCATATTTGCGAATGAAGTTGCATGCACCCTGATTGGTATGCCCGAAAAAGATCTGACAGGGCATTTGGCACCTGATATCGCCATGGAAAATGATCTGTTACGTAATCTGTTGTTAAACGATCAGCAAAAAATGAAAATTTATGCCGACAACCGCGAAAGCTATTATACAAAAGAAGTTTTGGCAGTAACAAGTAAAGATAAGGTAATAGGCAGTGTAATAATTCTTAAAAATATTACCGAGTTTCAGCAGTTAGATGAGGCCAAAACTAATTTTATTGCTACCATCTCGCACGAATTGAAAACGCCCATATCATCTATAAAGATGAGCCTTAAATTGCTTGAGGATAGCCGTATTGGTGCTGTAAATCCAGAACAAAGGCAATTGCTGGAAAATATTGACGAGGATGCCCGCAGACTACTTCAAATTACCGGCGAGTTGCTGGATATGGCACAGGTGGAAACAGGGAAATTACAGTTAAACTTTGGCAGCACGCATCCACGTAATATTGTAGAATATGCTGTAAAAGCACTTAAAACAACAGCAGACCAAAAGCATGTATCCATCAATATAAAATGCGATAAGGATTTACCCGAAGTGCAGGCTGATTTGGATAAAACAACATGGGTGCTTATCAACTTATTGTCAAACGCCATAAAGTACAGTCACGAAAAGTCGTCGGTTGATCTTGTTGTAAATAAATACAAGGCTGATGAGATAGAGTTCTCTGTACGGGATCACGGCCGGGGAATTGATCAAAAGTATTTGTCGCGGATCTTCGAAAGATACTTTAAAGTTCCCGGAGCCTCAACAGAGCAAACCGGAACAGGATTGGGCCTTGCTATTGCAAAGGATTTTATTGAGGCACAAGCCGGAAAAATTGGGGTTGAAAGCGAGTTGGGCGAAGGCAGCCGTTTTTATTTTACTTTAAAAAAGTATGGAAATTAAACAATCGATAACTTTATGAGTTGGTTTATTTACAGGTTGGCAATTAAATCTGAAAAGAATTTATAAAATTGCTTCCGTTTTTAATAATGCGTCCAACTTTATGAGAAATCTGTTGTTTTTATTCGCAGTAATTTTGATAGGCAGCAAGGTAAATGCCCAGGCCCTGGCAGATAGTACCACAAAACATTCGCCGCTAAAAACACTAAGC
This sequence comes from Bacteroidota bacterium, assembly GCA_013286985.1. Next base: position 21,337 of record JABDEQ010000009.1, read on the forward strand.
GATGCGCAATATAATGCGCTGATAAGCGGGAATGATTTAGATGGAATGGATTTAGCCGCAACGTTAAATCATTATCCATCGCCCGAGGATGTTATAAAATATAAACATGAGCTTGATTTAAGCCCTATTCAGCTTGACAAAATAACTGCAATAAATAAGGAGTTTCATCGTAAAAAGCTGGAAATGGGATTAATTATTATTAATAACGAAAAAACGCTGGACAGCCTTTTTAAATTCCATGTACTAAACAATGGGTCGTTAATATTTTATACCAACCGTTACGGATTATACCAGGGCGAGTTGAGAAACACCATTTTACAGGCCTGTTTAGCCACACGGGTATTACTTTCGCAACAGCAAATAAACAAGCTGGAGGCCTTGCAAAAAGCTGATAGAAGAAATGCCAATTGATTTATTTAATTTAGCGGCCCCAATAATTTAGTTTATGAAGATCACTTTTGATTTCGAAAAACCGCTGGCCGACCTGCAATTGCAGATTGAAAAAGTGAAGCAGGTTGAAGACAAGAACAAGCTGGACATGTCTGCAACGATAGCTGAACTTGAAAGCAGGTTTGAGACAACGAAACAGGAAATATATGCTAATCTAACTGGTTGGCAAAGGGTGCAGATAGCACGTCACCCCGAAAGACCATATACTTTGCAGTATATTGAGCTAATGTGCGATGATTTTATTGAGCTGCATGGCGATCGTACCGTTGGTGATGACAAGGCAATAGTTGGCGGTTTTGGAACTATAAATGACCAAACTGCTATGTTCATTGGTCATCAAAAAGGAAAAAACACCAAAGAAAGGCAGTATCGTAATTTCGGTATGCCCAATCCCGAAGGTTACCGCAAGGCTTTAAGGCTGATGAAAATGGCCGAAAAGTTTAACAAACCGGTTATTACATTAATTGATACTCCGGGAGCATTTCCTGGTTTGGAGGCTGAAGAGCGCGGGCAGGGCGAGGCAATTGCACGTAACCTGTTAGAGATGTCGGTACTTAAAGTGCCGGTAATTTGTGTAATTATTGGCGAGGGAGCATCAGGTGGCGCATTAGGTATTGCAATTGGCGATAAAGTAATGATGCTTGAAAATTCCTGGTACTCGGTAATATCGCCCGAAAACTGCTCAACCATTCTGTTTAAAACCTGGGAACATAAAGAACGCGCCGCAGAAATGCTGAAGCTAACTTCAACAGATATGTTAAAGAATAAGCTGATTGACGGCGTGATAAAAGAGCCCCTTGGCGGCGCACACCAGGACCCGGTGGTTATGGCAGCAACGCTTAAAAAACAGCTGTTAAAAGATTTGAAGCAGCTTAAAGAACGTAATATTGATGAATTGGTTGCCGAGCGTATTGACAAATTCTGTTCAATGGGCGTGGTAATTGAAGACTAAAGAAATATTATATCGGGCATAAAATGTTCTCATAACCTTTTATGCCCGATTGTTAATTTTCATTCGCCCTGCGAAATTCTAAACCCTGCTTTATTTATTGTAAGGTGTATATCGTTCCCATTTCCATGGCGTATAGGTGTCGCCTATTAATTCTTCCAGCAGATATTTAAATATACCTTCGCCGTTAGCACTGTTGGTCATAATGATAATAGCTGTTTTTTTGTCGGGAAAAACAACGCCGTAGTGCCGCCAGCCGTCGTCATGGCCTTCTTTAAAAAAAGCATGGCCATATTTACAATTAAAAAGCCCCCAGCCAAGCCCATAACTCAATTGGATATTGTTGTTGCTCGTTGTTGTATCATCTGTAATAGTGGGGAATTGGTATTTGGAATTTATAGTGATCTGCGGAGTGAGCATCATTGCTTTTGTTTGCTTATTTAATCCTTTGCCTTGCATTACATAAGCAATAAACCGGGTATAATCGGCAATGGTAGTTTCCATAGACCCAGCAGCATTGGCCTTGGTCCTCTTTTTTATAGGTAAAACCTTTTCTTGTGGGTCGTGCCCATCTGCAAGGTCATTATCAAAGGATGGCTGCCACACGTAAGCCGTCCGGCCCATCCCGACAGGAATAAAAATTTTCTCGTTGGCCAGTTGTTGTAATGATTTTCCTGTTATTTTTTCAATTACCATCTGTAATAACGTCAAGCCTTCGCCCGAGTAGGCATAACGGCTGCCGGGCGTAAAATAAATGGCCAGTTTCCCATTTGCATCGTAGTCTGCGGTATTCGGGGTCAGAAATCGCCAGTTAGGAAAACCCGTGGTGTGGCTTAAACACATCCGGGCAGTAAGCAGTTTCCATCTGTCATCGCCTGCCAGATCTTTGTAGTTGTCATATTCTGGCAGCGGTTTTTCCAGGTATTGATATAAGGGCTTATCAAGGTCTATAGTACCTTCCTGCACTAGTTCCATCATCAAAAAAGCAAATACCGCCTTACTGAATGATGCTGCATAAAATACAGTGGCGGTGTCTATTAATTCTTTTGTCTGGCTATTTTTAAAACCAAACGCTTTGGTATAAACAGGTTGGTTATCATTAAGTACCGAAACACAAAGTCCGGTAACTTTACCTTTTTGCATTAGCTTAGTGACAATAGAATCGGCCTTTGCTGCTGAAATAATATCGTTGTTTAGTTTTCTGAATGCGGGTTGCTGGGCAAAAAGTGGGCCCTCCAATAATGCTATTAGCAATAATAGTAGCTTGATTTTGTTTTTCATACATTGACAGGATATTGACGTTGTTAACTCAAATATAAACACTTACGGGGGTAAATTCACTTTGTTTTTAATCCCTTATGATGAGCTTCTTAATAGCCAAAGAATATTTAATTTATAGTTTTTACACTTTTTTTTAAAAACCTTTTTGATAAAAAGGAAAAACGCCCTATATTTGCATTCCTTTTCGGAGAGGATAACAATCCTAAGGAGATTGCCTGATAGTATAATGGTAGTACGACGGTTTTTGGTACCGTTTGTCTAGGTTCGAATCCTGGTCGGGCAACAAGTTGATATTTCGGATTTCGAATGTTCAATTTCGGATTTATTCTGAATGAACGATTGAAATCCGAATTATTTTTTAATAACTGGCCATCGGGATATTCAGATCAGGGTAAATAAAAATCCGAAATCGAAAATCCGAAATCCGAAATCAAAAAATGCCTTTACAGTTTAACCCGGTTAAATTATTTGCAGGCTCCGGTACTCAGCAACTGGCAGCAAATATCGCCGCGGCTTATGGCCGGGATTTAGGCGATGTAGCCATATCGCGTTTCAGCGATGGCGAATTTCAACCTCATTTTAATGAATCGGTGCGTGGGTGTGATGTTTTTTTAATTCAATCAACATGTCCGCCTACTGATAACCTGATGGAACTATTAATGATGACTGATGCCGCCCGTCGTGCATCTGCTCATTATGTAACCGCGGTTATTCCTTATTTCGGGCTTGCGCGTCAGGATAGAAAAGATAAGCCACGTGTGGCAATAGGTGCTAAACTGGTGGCTAATTTGTTGGTAGCATCGGGCGTTAACCGCATCATGACCATGGATCTGCATGCCGCGCAGATACAAGGCTTTTTTGATATTCCGGTTGATCACCTGGATGCATCTATCATTTTTGTTCCGTATATCAAAAGTCTGAAATTAAAGAATTTAACTGTTGCTTCGCCCGATATGGGTGGCTCATACAGGGCTCGTACCTTTGCTAAATTCTTCAATGCTGAAGTAGTGATTTGCGATAAGCGCCGTAAACGCGCCAATGAAATTGAATCGATGACTTTAATTGGTGATGTAACCGATCAGGACATTGTGTTGATTGATGATATTTGCGATACTGCAGGTACTTTAGCAAAAGCAGCCGGACTAATAATGGAGCGGGGAGCCCGCAGCGTACGTGCTGTTTGCACACATCCAATTTTATCGGGCAAAGCTTATGAAACTATCGAGAACTCGGTATTAACTGAATTAATTGTTACCGATACTATACCGCTTAAATATCAAAGCAGTAAAATAAAGGTGTTAACCACTGCAAACTTGTTTGCCAGTGCAATAATGAACGTAAACGAGCATGGTTCAATAAGCCAGCTGTTTAAGGTAGATTGAGTTTAGCCGATGGTTTATGGTTCATAGTCCATAGCCGTTCAGATATAAAAACTATGGATTTTAAATGAATACAAACAATACCATGGGCAACGGCTCGTGGACTTTTTAAATAAATAAAAACAAATAAATGAAATCAATTGCTATTAGCGGTTCTCCAAGAGAGAACGTAGGGAAAAGAGACGCTAAAGAACTGCGTTACCAGGCATTAGTGCCGGCAGTACTTTACGGTGGGGCTACCCAAACCCACTTTTCAGTGTCCGCAGCTGATTTGAAAGCCGTAGTTTATACGCCGGTTGTTCATTTCATCAACTTAGAAATTGCTGGTGTAAAATCACAAGCTATCATCAAAGATCTTCAGTTTCATCCATTAACTGAACAAATTATTCACGTTGACTTTTTATTGTTAGACGAGAAAAAACCGATCACCATTGAGATCCCTGTTAAATTAACCGGAACTTCTCCAGGTGTTAAAACTGGTGGTAAACTGGTTCAAAAATTGAGAAAATTGCGTATCAAAGCGCTTCCGAAAGATCATTTGGACGCTATTGAAGTAAGCATCGAAACTTTAGAAGTTGGTAAATCAGTTAAAGTTGGCGACATTAAAGTTGACAACCTAACCATTACTAATGCTAAAGAAGATACTATCGTATCTGTAACTACTTCACGTGCATTACGTCAGGCTGAACAAGAAGCCGCTCAAGGTAAAAAATAATTCCACCCCCTAGCCCCCCCTGAAGGGGGAACAATAGGAAACGATTAACAGCGATAAGTGCGAACTTATCGCTGTTTTTGTTTAAAAGTAATATCTTCGCCGTTTAAAATAGCGATGGGTTTAAAACCCATCGCTATTTTAAACAAATTGCAAATCAAAAATTCCCCCTTCAGGGGGTTAGGGGGTATGAAATATTTAATAGTAGGATTAGGAAACATTGGCCCCGAGTATGCCGATACCAGGCATAATATCGGTTTTATGATACTTGATGAATTGGCAAAGCAGGAGTCCGCACAGTTTTTCAACATGCGCCTGGCTTACTATACCGAAGTAAATTATAAAGCCCGTACCCTGCATTTGATAAAACCTACAACCTACATGAATCTGAGCGGTAAAGCTCTTAATCACTGGATGAAGGAGCTGAAGATACCGGTTGAAAATGTATTGGTATTGGTTGATGATATTGCCCTGCCATTCGGAACCCTGCGCCTTAAGCCTAAAGGCAGCGCCGCCGGCCACAACGGACTGAAACACATTGAAGCAACCCTGGGCCACAACGATTATGCCCGCCTGCGTTTCGGCGTTAGCGATAATTTCCCCAAAGGCCGGCAGGTTGATTATGTGTTGGATGGTTTTGATAAAGATGAGCTGCCCGAATTACCTGCGTTAATTGACCGGTCCATAGAAATCATTAAGAGCTTTGTAACCATAGGTGCCGAGCTTACCATGACAAAATATAACCGTTAGAATTATCCCCAAATCATAGCCTGATTACTGAAATCGTCGCATTTCAATTAAAAAATCATGACGCAAATGTTAAATAACTAATTATTTAGTTAAAATATGTTAAATCTTTTTTTTCTTGTAACGCTTTACTTAACTTTTGTGTCTATTATCCTGAATCACTTATGAAAAAGTTTTTACTATTAGCTGTCTTTTGTTTAATTACGGGCCTTTTGAAGGCTCAAACGGCACCGCAAACCATAAAAGTTACAGGTGTTGTTATTGATTCAACAGCCAATAAACCATTGGGGTATGTTACCGTGGTAGTGCAGGATGCTGTAACCGCAAAACCGGTAATGTCTGGTTTGAGTAAGGACGATGGTAGCTTTGAATTAAAGGTGCCTAAAGGGAAAGCTTATCAGTTGGCGCTTGCTTCCATAGGCTACAGCAGTAAAGCAATAAAAATATCCAATACTGCTGCTGATGTAAACACCGGGAAGGTGTTTTTATCTGTGTCGAGTAATTCGCTCAAGGAAGTTGCTATTACCGCGGTTAAACCCATAATGAAACAAGAGGTCGACCGTATTAGCTATAACGTACAAAATGATCCGGAGAGCAAAGCGCTTACAGCCCTGGATATGATGCGTAAAGTGCCCTTATTATCAGTAGATGCCAGCGACAATATTAAAATGAAAGGCAGTGGTAATTATAAAATTTTAATAAACGGTAAAGAATCTGCCCTGATGGCCAAAAATCCATCGGATGTATTAAAGGCTATGCCTGCCGATAATATTGAAAGAATTGAAGTAATCACTACCCCGCCTGCTAAGTACGATGCCGAAGGCTTAACGGGTATCATTAATATCATCACCAAAAAGAATGCCGACCAGGGATATAATGCAAATATCAGCGGCCGTTATAACAGCGTTTACGGCCCTGGCCTGTACGGACATGGAAGTGTTAAAGAAGGTAAGCTGGGAGTAAGCATATTTGCAGGGACTAACTATAACACTGGTTATAACGCCGCTTTTGGCAATACGCAAAACATTTATGGCGGCCAATCCACAGTGCAAAACGGCTACGGGAGCAATAAATTTCACAACTATTTTGGCACGGCCGAGTTAAGTTATGAATTGGACAGCCTTAACCTGTTAACGGGCTCATTTCAGATGTACCATGGCAGGGGCGATCAGGACAATGACCAAACTTCAGTAACAACAAACTACGATGGTTCCATTGCCCAACAGTATGGCCAGCAAACTTCCGGATTCAATACTTTTCAGGGGCTTGACGCAACTATTAATTACCAGCTGGGATTTAAGCGAAGCAAAGATCAATTGCTTACCTTATCTTACAAATACAGCTATTCGCCCAATACCAACTACAGCAACAATACTTTTTCGGACAGGCTAAATTATGATGAGTCTATACAGCCTGATTTTTTTCAAAACAACAACTCGGGCGAGCGGGCACATACTATACAGATTGACTATGCTGAACCCTTTAAAAAATTAACCCTTGAAGCAGGAGCTAAAGCTATTTTAAGGACCGATTTCAGCGATTTTAATCGGTCGGACCTAGATCCGGCTACCATGGATTATGTAGAAAACCCAATTTATACGGATGATTTTAACTACGAGCAAAATGTATACAGTTTGTATAACTCGTATCAGTTAAAACTTGACAAGTGGACCGCCAAGGCTGGTTTAAGGTTGGAACATACTACGGTGAATGGCGATTTTACTTCTGTTAACACTACGGTTGATCAGAACTATAATAATTTAATTCCGTCTGTTTCCATACAACGTAGTTTTAAAACCAGCAGCATTAATTTTGGATTTACACAACGCATACAACGACCGGGCATTTACCAGTTAAACCCTTTTGTTGACAATTCGAACCCTAAATTTATCAGCACAGGTAACCCAAATCTGAAACCCGAACTGAATAATAATTTCGAACTTACCTATAGCAACTTCTCAAAAAACTCATTTACTGCCGGATTGAGCTACCAGTTTTCAAATAACTCTATACAGAATGTATCCAGTTTAAGTGTAGATAGTGTACCCAACAACAAACCAGATACGGTTACTAAAACCACCTATCAGAATTTAGGCAGCAACCGCACCCTGGGCTTTAATGTTAATACCAACATTAACTTTACCAAAGCATTGTCATTAAGCTTAAATGGGCAGGTTTCAAAAGTATGGCTGCGTGGTACCTATAATGATCAGTTTTATGAAAATACAGGTATTACAGGCAACGCTTTTGCCAATGCGAGCTATAAGTTTAACGGAGGCTACCGTATTGGCATCGATGCAGGGTTTTTTAGCGGCGATGTAACACTACAGGGGCATACCAGTAATTTTATTTATAATGCATTGGTAATTACTAAAGAGTTCTGGAACAAAAATGCCACCATTTCATTGGTGGCAAATGACCCTGAAAGTAAATATCATGATGATACATCCACTACAAGAACAGCCGATTATTATCAATCATCATTTAACCAGAACCCTTACCGTACGTTTGCGGTGCGATTTAGCTATAAATTTGGTAAACTAAACAGCGAGATAAAGAAAAATGAGCACGGTATTAATAATGATGATACCAAGGGCGGTGGTGGAAAAAGCAACAGCGGAAGCTAAAAGCTAAACGATAACGAATTGGAAGCCTGCTCATAAATAGCAGGTTTTTTTATTTGAGATTGTTTTTTGCATAGATAAGAAATTATTCTTATTTTATTTATCTGATTATCAATATTTTATAATTTAATAAAGCAAAATATTTTGCATGATAAGAAATTATTCTTATCATTGTTATATGAAAAAATCAAAAGACCAAAACAGCTCATTATCAGAGCCTACCAAGTCTGAGCTGGAGATACTTCAGGTACTGTGGGAGTTTGGCCCATCAACGGCCCGTTTTGTTAATGATTATATCAACAAAGAAAAACGCCCGGTAATTTATATGTCTACTCTTAAACTGATGCAGATAATGGTTGAGAAAAGTTTGCTCGAAAAAGACAGCAGCCAGATGACCCACATTTATAAAGCAGCGGTGGAAGAAGGCAAAACCAAAGGCTTTTTGCTGGATAGGGTAGTGGACAACCTGTTTAACGGCTCGGCCAGTAATTTAATGATGCAACTTTTAGGTAATAAAAAAATTTCCCCAAAAGAGATCGAGGAGTTTAAAGAATTAATTAAAAAAATTGATCAAAAAGACTAAAGATATGGCAACCTCATTTTTAACTCAGTGGTTCTCGGATCAAACCATAAAAGCTACCTGCTGGACATTGATCCACTCGCTTTGGATAGGGCTCATTATTGCCGCATTAGCGGGCCTGGTAATAGCGCTTACCAAAAAGGCAACCTCGCGTATGCGTTACCAACTTTTATGCGGCGTGTTGCTTTTGTTTGTGCTATCAACGGCTTTTACTTTTTACTTGGAGTTAGGCAGCGGTAATGGTAATCTGAATTTTGCTCATCGTATCACAAAAATATCGGTAAATGATGGCATAGGCAACGAAATTAAAGTTGGGCCGGCTGAAACTAACCTGGTAAATCAGGTAATTATTTTTCTGAACCAGCAAATTGGTTGGATATTTCTGGTTTGGTTGATATGCTTTGCCGTGAAAAGTGTGAAATTGATGGGAGGCTTATTTTATATTCATCGTATCCGCACACAAAAAGTGCATTTAATTGATGAGGAGTGGAGAGATAAAGTTTTACTATTTAGCAAGAAATTAGGCATCAGCCAAAAAGTAACCCTGCTTCAATCAGAGTTGGTAAAAGTGCCGGTAACCATTGGGGTGCTTAAACCCGTTATATTACTGCCGCTGGGTTTGTTGTTGCAATTACCCGCAGGCCAGATCGACACTATTTTATGGCATGAACTGGCTCACATCTATCGAAGAGATTACCTGATTAATATACTCCAGGAGATTGTTGAAGTCGTATTTTTCTTTAACCCGGCATTGTTATGGTTATCGGCTTTGATAAGAGAAGAAAGAGAGGCTTGTTGCGATGACCTGGTTTTGGCCAATGTTTCGCAAAAAGGGAACTACCTGCAAGCCCTGCTTAATTTTCACGAATATGCAGATATTTCTGTAAAACACGCTATGGCGCTTGGTTTGGGCCGCAATCAGCTAAAAAACAGACTGAAACGGATGGTAAATCTCGAAAACAAGAGGTTAAGCATTGTTGAAAAGGTTATCCTGCTATCGGGTATTGTAGTATTATCTCTATTAAGTTTTATACCGAAAGCAAATTCAGAAATTCAGCACACGGCAATTTTTTTGAAAAAGAACTTACTGGCTATAATGGTTAAAGCAAATAAAGATGATCGTCCGCAGATTACAACTGAGCGACCTAAAATGAAATCGCTTATTACTAATCATCAGATAGATGATAAAATTATTGTGCAACCGCTGCTAAAAGATTCGCTTACTGCAGACACGTCCGTTAAATTGACCAGTATATCATTTATGCATACTGACGCCGATTAGGCAATCCGGGTTTTAAGGGCAAAAGATGATTTGGGCAACCTGTATTATTTAAAAACGGTTAACAATCAGCTTACGTTTATGCAGATAAATGGCAAAACAGTTAAAAGTGAAGATTTACCCAAATACCAGCACCTGGCTGATGGAATAAACAAATCAGCGGAGAACTTAAGACTTGTGAAATACCAGAATATGGCACGCCTGAAAGCATTGCGGGATGAAAATAGAAACCATGAATTGGCAGCTGATGATGAAATGCAGGTGATGAAATTGAGAAGAATGTCATCCCTTGACAGAAATGATTCAGTGAAACTAAAAGAGATTAAGGTTAAATATAATGTTACGCCTAAAATGACGATGAAATTTCGGAAGGATATAGTTTTGCATAAGGATACCAATATTACAAAAGCAGAAATGCGTAACGAACTTTACCTGGTAAAAGCGAAAACCGTTGATGAAGTTGCCCTAAAAAGAGCCATTGATGCGAAGATGAATTTGAAGATTCAGAAAATGGAAAAGAGAAGTGATTCGCTGAGAAAGGTGAGAGATACACTGATGATAAAAAGACGGGCTTTTAATAAAAAGAATGATTCACTTTATTTTAGACGCCGTGATGCAGAGCAGCAAATAGTGAAAGAGGAAATGAAAGGGATTATCAATGACCTGATTACTGCCAATGTGGTTAAGGATAAAAACAGCCTGAGCTGGTTTGGGCTTACCGAAACCGAATTAATTGTAAACGGGGTAAAACAACCCGAAGAAATACAAAAGAAATTAGCCGAAAAGTATATCAGAAATCCACGTTTTGGATTTTACTATGGCCCTGTGCAAATGTATGGCATGGGATACTTCTACGGTAAAAACGATCTTTAATCTAACATCCGCATGAGGAATAACTGATCGCCTCATGCTTCCAATACTAACTTATTAACGGGGTACCATGCCTCGTACCTCAATTTTTTTGAAAATACAATTTTCGAAGGGGCTTTGCTATGCCCTTAACCGAACAAAAACATCAACCTATGAAAAAATGGATATTACTTATTCCCGCTGTTTTGTTTTGGACCTTTGCCCTTGCTCAAAATACGCAGCCAATGCTATCAGTAAAAGGTATTGCAATTGATTCTGCAACCAACAAGCCTTTGGGTTATGTAACAGCAGCTTTGATCGATATTAAAACACATCAACCTGTTAAAAGCTCATTAACTACCGGCAACGGGAACTTTGTATTGAAAGCGCCCGCGGGAAAAGCCTATAACATGGTACTGGCTTTTATTGGTTATGCAAATAAAACTGTGCCGGTACCTGCTACAGGAACCGATGCCGATTTGGGAAAAATTTTATTGGCTGCGTCAACCAGCCAGTTGAAGGAAGTTTCGGTTAGTGCTGTTAAACCAATTATGACGCAGGAGGTTGACCGCATTGGCTACAATGTTCAGGCTGATCCGGAAAGTACAGCTTTATCGGCTCTTGATATGATGCGTAAGGTACCTCTGTTAGCGGTTGACGGAAATGATAACGTATTATTAAAAGGCAGCGGAAATTATAAGATATTAATCAACGGCAAAGAATCGGCCATGATGGCGAAAAATCCTTCGGATGTATTGAAATCAATGCCGGCCAGTAACATTGAGAAAATTGAAGTGATTACCACGCCACCGGCAAAGTACGATGCCGAGGGCCTGGCAGGCATTATCAATATCATCACCAAAAAAAATGCAGACCAAGGTTATAACATCGGTATAAATGGCCGGTATAATTCTGTTTACGGTCCCGGCTACAACATGAACGGCGCTTATAAACAGGGGAAGTTTGGCATTTCGGGTTACTTCGGGCTCGGCAATCAAAAACAAACAGTAAATAACTCGGGCACTACCGAAAATATTTTTGCCAACCAGAATACTATCTCGCAAATGGCATCCAATTCAAGGCGCGCCACCTATGGTTATAGCGATGTAGAGTTAAGTTACGAAATAGATTCGCTCAACCTGCTTACGGGCTCCATTAGCTTTTATAGTCAGCATACTACTACCGGCATTAACCAAACATCCAATTCAGATAGTGCAGGTGTTGCTACTCAAAGCTATATGTTGCAAAACGCGGGAAAAGAAAACTACCTGGGTTTGGATGCCGCGCTGAACTATCAGCTTGGTTTCAAAAAATCAAAGGATCAATTGCTTACCTTTTCTTATCAATACAACTACTCGCCCGATAAACAATTTAACAGTAATTTATTTTCTGAGCGGATGAATTACCCGGCATCCGAGGTACCCGATTATCAGCAATATAATAATTCGGGCAGCAGAACCAATACCTTGCAGGTTGATTTTACCGGGCCATTAAGCAAAACAGTAACTATTGAGGCAGGAACAAAAGCCATATTGCGCAACAATTTTAGTAATTACACGCTGGATGACAGGGATAGCCTTACCCAACAGTTTGTGCCCAATCCTCAGCAAACCAATAACTTTAATTATCAGCAGGACGTTTATAGCCTGTACAATTCGTATCAGCTAAAGTTAGATAAATGGACTGCCAAAGCTGGCTTACGCCTGGAGCATACGGCTATTAATGCTGATTTTACTTCGGCCGGAGTTTCGGTAGCACCCGATTATAATAATTTAATTCCCTCGGTATCCATTCAACGCCGGTTTACTTCCAGCAGCCTTAATTTCGGGTTTACACAGCGTATTCAACGTCCCGGTATTTCGCAGCTTAACCCATTTATTGATTTATCAAACCCTCAGTTTATAAGCACCGGTAACCCAGATCTGCGGCCCGAACTGGATAATACTTTTGAACTTACGTATAGCCATTTCGGTAAAAACTCCATTAATGCCGGGTTTAGCTATGCGTTCTCCAATAACTCCATCCAAAATGTATCGAGCTTAAGGGTTGATAGTTTAAACAACAGGAAAGACACCGTAACTTATACCACTTATGAGAATTTGGGAAGCAACCGAACTTTGGGGTTTAATTTTAATACACATATCAATATAAGCAAGCCGCTATCATTCGGCATAAATTTGCAGGTTAACCATGTGTGGTTAAAGGGAATGTATAATAGCCAGTTTTATACCAACCAGGGTTTCACCGGCAATACCTTTTTTAACACGCGCTACAAATTTGACGACGGTTATGCCATAGGGTTCAATGCTGCCTTTATTACCGGCAACGTTACCTTACAGGGCGAATCAAATGACCGTTTTTTCTCCCAGTTTGTAGTGTCCAAAGAGTTTTTGAACAAGAAAATGGTAATCTCGCTGGTAGCCAATAATCCTTATAGTAAATACATCGATTATCGTACTACCACCAACACCGTTGATTTTTACCAGTCGTCATATAGTCAAAGTTACTACCGCTCGTTTGCTATAAGGTTTAACTATAAATTTGGCAAGCTGAATAGCGACATCAAAAAGAACCAGCGCAGTATTAATAATGATGATGTAAAAGGAGGCACTAAAAGCAGCGGAGCGGGAAATTAAGAGGGTCAAGAGCCAAGAAGCAAAAGAAGAGCCAAGAGAAAAGAATCAAGAGCCAAGAAGGAAGTGTCTGCGGTCTGAATATAAAAGGTAGAAATGAAAAGCTCAACCTTCTAAATCTTGAATCTTGGCTCATGATTCTTGCTTCTCAAATCTTGTTTCTTGACTCTCAAAAAAACTATCTTTACCGTATGAAAGTTTACGGCATCACCAATTGTAACACGGTAAAAAAAGCACTCGACTGGCTAAAGGCCAATCATGTTGATTATGAGTTTCATGATTTTAAAAAGTTGGGTATAAGCGAACAAAAGCTGGATGAATGGAATCAGAAAGCAGGCTACGAAAAGTTTATGAACAAACAGGGACTCACCTGGAAACAACTTGACCCTGGGGTTAAAGAAAGCATCAAAACATCAGCCGATGCTTTAAAACTGCTTCAGCAAAAAACAAGTATGATAAAAAGACCAGTTATTGAAGATAACGGTTTCCTGTTTTTTTGGTTTTGATGAAAATGTTTATAAAGGTTTGATTAAGTAGTTATTAATCAACCTCAATAAAGCCATTCAATTTTTAGCTTAACAGCCACGTAACAATCATTTTACGCTAAACGGCTATTGTATAAATTATAGTATACTTGCTTTTTAAACTGACCAAAATTTATTTAGCAATGAAATTGAACCTTATTGCCGGTTTTACACTGGCATTTATGGCGGTAACCGGCTTTAGCCAGGCGCAGCAAACCGCCCCGCCTGCTACGGCACCAGCAACAGCGGCTCCGGCAGTACCTGCGCAAACTGCGCCTGCTGCACCAGCAACCAATTATGATTATCACGAGTTATTTGGCCCTTTGTTTTATAACAAAAATGGGAATGAATACCGTGCAGCTGACGGCGAGCCTGGACCTAAATACTGGCAAAACAGAGCCGATTACCAATTGGCAGCAAAGCTGAACGACCAAACCAACGAAATTACCGGATCAGAGGTATTAACCTATACCAACAATAGCCCGCAAAATTTGGGTTATTTATGGATGAACCTGGAACAAAACTTATTTAAGTTGGATTCAAGAGGAACTGCTATTGTTCCTTATGCAGGCAATCCACCTGTGAAAACCAGCAGGAACTGGGGCCGTGGTCAGGATTTTGACGCAGGCTATAAGATTAAATCGATAAAAGTTATCGGCGCTAAAGGCGTAACTACCGATGTTAAATTCCTGATTTCGGATACCCGTATGCAGGTTTATTTACCAAAAGAAGTTACTGCAAATGGCGGTCAGGTAAAACTAAAAATAGAGTATTCATTCGTATCGCCTAACTACGGATCAGACCGTATGGGCATCCAGGATACTAAAAATGGAAAAATATTCCAGGTGGCACAATGGTACCCACGTATGTGTGTATATGATGATGTTTACGGCTGGAACACTATCCCATACACCGGTCCCGGTGAATTTTATTTAGAATATGGCGACTTCGACTTAAGCATCACTGCACCTGCAAACCACATTGTGGTAGCATCAGGCGAGTTGCTTAATCCACAGGAAGTGTATACCCCAACACAATTAAAACGTTGGGCAGAAGCTGCAGCAAGCGAAAAAACGGTAATTATCCGTTCGGCTGCTGAAGTTACTGACCCAGCTTCACGTCCGGCGGGAAAAAAAGAACTAACCTGGCACTTTAAAATAAAAAATGCACGTGATGCTTCATGGGCATCGTCAGCTGCCTTTATTGTTGATGCTGCTAAAATGGATTTGCCGAGTGGTAAAAAATCAATCGCTATTTCAGCTTACCCGGTTGAAAGTGATGGTATTGATGCCTGGGGAAGGTCAACCGAATATGTTAAAAAATCTATCGAGTATAACTCAAAACAATGGTATGAATTCCCTTATCCTGCTGCTACAGCTGTTGCCGGTATAGTAGGTGGTATGGAATATCCGGGTATTGTTTTCTGTGGATACAAAGCCAAAAAAGCTGGTTTATGGGGCGTAAACGACCATGAGTTTGGTCATACCTGGTTCCCGATGATAGTAGGTTCAAACGAGCGTTTATACGGTTGGATGGATGAAGGTTTCAATACCTTTATCAATACACTTTCTACTGCCGATTTTAATAATGGCGAATATGCCCGTAAACCGGGAGATGCGCACCGTACAGGTGCTATTTTTACTGCACCGGGTTTGGAGCCAATGATGAGTCAACCTGCTAACCTTAAAGAAAAAAATACAGGTTTATTATTATACGCTAAACCAAGTGCTGGCTTAGTCTTATTACGCGAGCAGATCTTAGGCCCTGAGCGTTTCGACTTTGCTTTCAGAACATACATTGCTAAGTGGGCATTTAAACATCCAACCCCCGAAGACTTTTTCCGCACCATGGAAAATGCAGGTGGTGAAAATCTGCAATGGTTTTGGAGAGGCTGGTTCCAGCACAACTGGCGTTTAGATGTTGCTGTAAGCGATGTGAAATATGTAGATAATGACCCAACCAAAGGAGCTTTTATCACTATTGATAACCTGGAAAAAATGGCCATGCCTGTAATTCTGGAAATTAAAACAGTTAGCGGTAAAACAGACCGTGTAAAACTACCGGTTGAAATTTGGGAACGTAATAGCTCATTTACAATCAAATATCCTTCAACAGAAGAGATACAATCAGTTACTTACGATCCTGACAAAGTATTACCTGATTTTAATCCTGACAATAACGTTTGGACTAAGAAGTAATTTTTTAGTGATTGGAGGTTGGGGATTAGAGATTAGTTTCTTTCCAGGTTCAATTAGAAATATATTGAACAACAAAGCCGGTGCAAGCCGGCTTTGTTGTTTTTTACTTAACTCCCAATCTCTAACCTCCGGTCTCTAATCACTAACCTCTCATTCCGAACGCAAACTCTTTACCGGGTTTGTCAGCGCTGCTTTGATACTCTGATAGCTTACCGTTAGTAAAGTAATAACTAATGCGCCAATTGCTGCAATAACAAATATCCACCCGTTAATGTGCGTGCGATACTGGTAGCTTTGCAGCCAGTTGTGCATAAAAAGATAAGAAATGGGCGAAGCAATTAGTAATGATATGGTTACCAGTACTACAAAATCTTTTGATAACAACTGCCATAAATTAAATACGGTTGCGCCCAATACCTTGCGAACACCGATTTCCTTAACGCGCTGCTCGGCCATAAACGACGCCATGCCGAACAAACCCAGGCAGCTGATAAATATGGCCAAACCTGCAAAGCAAGTAGCCAGTTTGCCAATACGTTCTTCGTTCTCAAACTTTTTGGCATAATTTTCATCAATAAACTGAATATCGAAAGATGTTGAGGGATCGTAACGCTTAAAGATAGCTGTGATTTTGTTGATGGCCTGGTGTGCGCTTAGTGAGGGATTGATTTTTAAATTGATGTTTGATAAATGCCGCCCTCCTGGTAAATAAAAAAAGCTGGGTTTAGGGGCGTCATACACCGATTGGTTAACCATATCCTTCACCACACCAATAATTTTAAACTTGCCGTTGCCAATCCATTCCATGGTTTGGCCCACGGGATTTTTAAGTCCCATAAACTTTACGGCTGCTTCGTTGATGATAAAGCCCGAAGAATCTGAAAGGTATGCAGGGTTAAAATCCCTGCCATCATTAATTTGCCAGCCTACGGTTTTACCAAAGTCTGCCGTAACAGCCATGCTCATAAACTCTTCCTGTATTGCCGGATCTTTACCCGGCCAGTTAAAGCCACCATTAGAAATATAAACCTGCGTTACCGGGTTTTCAGATTGCGACACATTTACAACTGCTCCGCTGGCAAGCAGATCATTCTTCAGGGCCAGGTATTGTTTATTCAGCTCATCGGTTTGCAGGCTTACGTTTAATAAATTATTACGGCTATAACCTACCGGCCGGTTTTTAGCGAACTGTATTTGCTGAAAAACTACAATGGTGCCTATTATCAATATCACCGATACTGCAAATTGTATCACCACCAAAACCTTACGCGGAACAGCTGCCAACCTGCCAACCTTAAACGTACCCTTTAATACCTTTATGGGTTTAAACGATGATAAATACAACGCCGGATAACTGCCCGCTATAAGGCCGGTAAATAAGCTGAATGAAATACCCAAACCCCAAAAGGCAGGACTGGCCCATAAAATGAATATATTTTTAGCTGCAAGCTTGTTAAATTCGGGAAGGAACAGTAACACAAGCACCAATGATAAAAAGAACGCCAGTACAGCAATTAATAACGACTCGCTGTAAAACTGGATGATGAGCTGACTGCGAACAGAGCCGATGGCCTTGCGGATACCAACTTCCTTTGCCCTTTTTTCGGACCGGGCGGTGCTTAGGTTCATGAAATTGATGCAGGCCAGCAGCAATACAAATACGCCAATTATGCCAAACAACCAAACATATTGAATACGGCCACCAATGTTTATACCGTTTTTAAACTCGCCATACAAATACCATTTGGTCATAGGATGAAGAAACAATGCCGATCTGTAGCGGGCATCAGCATTATGCTTAGCGGTAAGTGCATCAAGCTTAAGGTTTTTTATTTTTGCCGAAACCTGGTTCATATCCGCATTATCTGCCAGCTGAACAAAGGTTTGGAACCAGCTTGCACCCCAGGGGTTATTAAACCTGGTTGCATATTTTTCGCTGATGGCCAGCATTTGCCACGGTGCTATAAAGGTCAAATCGCCAAAAGAGGAATTGACGGGCAGGTCCTCATATACCCCGGTTACTTTTGCATTCAGTGTTTTATCAATAACAATCACTTTATTTATCGGATCTGCGTTGCCGAAAATTGCTTCAGCCGTGCTTTGTGATAATATAACAGAGGTAGGGTCATTTAAGCTGGCTGCTGTTCCTTTCACCATCTTTACTGATAACATATCGGTAATGGCAGGCTCCATGTAGTTGCCTTTTTTAACTATCTTTTTTTCGCCATAGGTTAGGATATGGTCGTTGGTCCACGAGGTTATAATAACATGTTTAAAGCTGCTACCATAGGTATTGCGCAGTGCAGGTGCCAATGGCAAAGCCGATGATCCCCAGGTTTGCGTTTCGTTATTGATCCAGGAATTATCCATTACTACTGCTATACGCGCCCCATTTTTAAAGCCGGTATCAAATGATACTTCGTCCCAAATCCATAAACCGATTAACATAGCCACGGCCATGCCAACAGCAAGGCCGCCAATATTGATTAATGATGCCGCCTTGTTTTTGATGAGATTTCTCCAGGCAATTCTTAGGTAATTTTTTATCATGGCTGATTCATTTAAGGTTAACTACCCGACACTATTTATTTGCATTCGTTGCATCTTAATAATGCCATCAGGCCATTTTATTTTACTACGACTAAAAAATCAAAATGCTCATCTTCAAAATATTAAGCCTCAACAGGCTAACCTCTAACCTCAAATCTCTAATCACCAGCTAAAAAATGTTGAAACCAAAACTATTATTACGTAAATTAGGTTTACCTTAACAACATAACACATCTTCTATATGCAAAAAACCTACTTTTTTATTTTCCTGATATGTTTAATAGCAGGTTTGGCAAGTGCCCAAAGCACGTTAAAAGGTACTGTGCTCGAAAACGGCAGTAACATTAAACTCACTAACGTTTTTATAAAAGATAATGCCAACAAGCAGCTGGCAATTACCGATAGCAAAGGAAATTTTGAATTAAAAACAGAACCCGGGCACATCATTATCTTCGACTCACCAGGTTATACATCTGATACCCTGTATGTGGTTGATATGAGCACCAAAAAGATATACCTGGAGCTTAAAACCGTAGCCTTAAGGGAAGTTAACATTACCTCGAGCAAGGCAACGTTCGATCCGCATAAGGAATACCCGGAGGTGTATGAAAAAAGTAAACTTTATGTGCTATCGCCAACTACCTGGTTTGGTAAAGAGAATCGGGATGCCCGCAAAATGAAAAAGTACTTTCAAACAGAGGCCGAAGACCGTAAGGTTGATGAAGTATTTACCCGGTCGTACGTGGGCAGTATAGTGCCGTTAAAAGGACAGGATCTGGACGATTTTATGACCATGTACCGCCCAAGCTATGCTTTTGTTAAAGGGAATGACAAAGAATCAATGGCGGCTTATATAAACGATAGTTATAAAAAATATCAGGCATTACCACCCGAAAAACAACATTTAACTAAATTGCCAGTTACCAAAGATACGCTGAAATAAAAACGGTAAGGTGTTACTAATCAAACAATTGTTATTTCTTTTTTGTTATATCTGCAAAAACACATCAACCATGAAAAAGAAAATAACCAGTATAGTAATGCTTACAGCTTTGTTGGCAATACTAAGCACCAGTTGTGCACCGCCCCATCATTTAGCACCACCACCTGCACCGCCGGCTCCGCCTGCACCAAGCCGGTAGTTAGTATTTCGGATTTCGGATTTTCCATGTCGGATGTAATTTAATTCCAAAATTGAAAATCCGAAATCCGATATTATCAAAGCGCCTCTTTCCAGGTGCTGCTGTCTTTCAGCATTACTTCGCGCAATAGTCTTATCTGTGGCATGCCGTGGTTCAACACTTCATCATGAAACTTTTTGAGTGTGAAATTAGCGCCTTCCTGTTTCTGATAATCAGTACGTAGTTTAAGGATCTCCAACTTACCAATGGTATAAAACAAATAACCCGGATCAAAAGTACCACGCAGTGCTTCCTGATACGATGGTTTTTCGCCCTGATACCAGTTATCCATAAAGAATTTGGTGGCCTCATCCAGCTTCATGCCCTGGCAATGTGTTTTGATAGAAACACACAGGCGGCAAAGACGCAGTAAGGCATCACCAGTTTGTGCCAGGCGGTATTTGGCTGCCAGTACGGTATCGCCATTATGCCCGTAACCGGCATCGGCCATCATTTGCTCACAGTAGTGGGCCCATCCTTCAATATAGGCATAGCTGCCAAATATCTTTTCAATACGGGTTGCACCTGATGCATTCAGATGCAAAAACTGGGTGTAATGACCCGGATAGGCTTCATGTATGGTGATATTATCGGTAGTATAGTAGTCAAATTGTGCCAGCCAGTCTTCCTTTTGTTTAGGTGTCCATTTAGGGTCAACAGGCGTAATGTAGTAAAACGCTTCAGTAGCCTTAGTTTCAAACGGCCCCGGATCATCATTTGATGCCGTGCTGGTTGCCCGGGCATATTGTGGTGTTTCGGTTACTTTTAAATTAACGTTTGCAGGCATGGTAACAATGCTTTTGTCTGTAAGAAACTTGCGGATAGCCTCTACATTTTTCTTCGCATCTGGAATAAGAGCTTCAGCCGTTGGATGATCCTTTTGCAGATCGTGATAAACATCAATTGGTTTTTTATTCGGGTTGATGGTTTTTGCGGCTGCATTAAACACGGCCTGTTGTTTCTTTAATTCGGCCAAACCTATTTCCAATATCTTTTCGGGCGAAACGGTTATACCCTCGCTGTAAAGCAGCATTTTTTTATAGCTGGCCTCGCCTATGGCGTAATTGTTATTGGCTTTTGGCAGTTTCTCTTTTTGCAGCCAGGCAGCGTAACCGTTTATGGCATCAACAGCAGTTTTGTTGGCGGCGTTAAAAGCCTTCATCAGGGTGTCATTTTTAACATCCTTTAAAGCAACTTTTAAATCGTGATTCAAAAAGTCGGCAGTGCCCTGGGCAATTTGGATGGCTGTTTCCACGTAAGGCTTAGCCAGTGTATCCTTTAAATTGGCTTTTGCTGCCGCGAAAACATTGGGTGCATTTTTTTCAATGGCGATGATAGATTTCACTCTATCTTCCAGCGGTGCAAAATCGCGTTTAATATAAATGCTGATGTCAACAGCACCGGCATAGGTCATGGGGTTTCTGTCGTACGTACCCATATCCTCAAAAGTGAAGATCTCATTTTTAATGGCGTCCCACAAAAAGCAGGGACGCCATTAAAAATGAGATCTTCACTTTTGAGGATATGGGTACGTACGAC
>JABDEQ010000009.1:42821-49656 GCA_013286985.1 Bacteroidota bacterium
ATCTGCTGTGTTTAGCTTCTGGTCATAATCCTTTAAACGACCCAGCTCTTTGCCTAATGATTCTTTGCTTAAATCGGTCACCTTACCATCGTATTCATGATAGCCAAGTGCCACGCCATTTGCCGGTCGCCAGGCCAGGTAGCCGGTCAAATAATCATCTGCCAGTTTTTCGAAAGCAGCATCGCCGGATACGGCTGCCGTGCTTTGAGCCGGTTTGTGTTCATCGCAACCCACAAAAAGCAGGGACGCCATTAATAAAAAGGAAAATTTCTTCATTACAAAGGGATATTGGTAAAAACGAATTTAGGATTTTATTATTGGATGGGAAATTGAAATTTATGGGATGGAGGTTAAACCATAAAATTTAAACTTGCCGTTAATCTTCATAAATTGAAACGCTTCGCTTTGCCCCTCATGTCCTTTTTCAATTTCGTTTGGTTCGAATGTGACATACCAAATGTAGTAAATCAGTAAAGATTTGTTTTTTTGAAACGTTACATTGGTGGTATTTGAATATAATGCCCTTTCAACTTCCATGTGGTATTTCTTCGTCTTCATAACACGCCATAATTTCATTGTAGGTAGTGCAGCATAGAATTCATGTAAAAAGGTATCAATAGAAATATTGGGATTTTGAGGATGAATGGGATCAGGCGTTTGGAAGATATCGCAATCAACAATTTTTGAAGATAGATTATGTAATAAATGGATATCCCTGTTAGCAAGTGCTTGTTTGTACTTTACCCAGATGGTGCTTAATTCAATGGAATCTTTATAACTAAGTTTAACGGGTTGCAAGTCTTGACTGTGCAATGCTGAAGTGACAAAGAATAAACATAAAACGAGTGATAGGTTTTTCATAGGAGAACCAATGTTAAAGTTCCTTAAATCTATAAATAACTTTTAAAATCAATATTCTTTATTTGATATGGTTACCTTCTAGCGTCTGTCTGTCCGGATTTGAGTACCAGGGATAGGTAAACGATGTGGACGGGTGGAGTAAAATAAAATGGGGTGTCATGGTGAGGCGCTCGAACCATGCGGGCAAGGGCCTTTTACGTTGATACCTTTACGTGTTGCATTGTCGTTAATACATCAGCGTATTCCCAACGCGCACTCTTCGAGTACCTCAGGGTGACACCCTTTTTTACCTCGTAACAATTATTTCTTATTGCCCATTAATCCTTTTCAAATTAAATGTATCCAACATACAAACACCCGGTATTCAGGATGTTGACATTTTAAAATTGAAAGTTATGAAAAGGAAATATTTTGCATTCGCATTGCTTATAGCCGCAGTTGTTTCAGTTACTTCTGGTTGTTATGTTGGATACGGTTATCCGCATCACCACCACTACTACCGCGGTTATTAATAAAAGGATTTTGATGTTTTGATTGAGCAGGTTTAATGTGATGGTTGGTAAAGGCTCCTGGTCTCCGGGGCCTTTTTTATTAGCCACTTCCGTCCTTTGCCGCCGTTGTGATCAATTAGACTGCGGAGCTTATGCTCTATAGAAGCTCCACGTTACCTATGGTGACAACACCAATGCCTACTTTTGTCTGAACCAGGATTTACAGAATTAAAGAATAAAAAGAATGCTTAAGGTGATATCCTAAAAATCCTCCAAATCCTGGTTCAGACAGTATACCTTGTCCGGATTGTCCGGTACTACCTATACTTATTTCCGGACGGACGGAACACCAACAGCCTCAAAGTATTGCCACTTTATATAGCTGCTTAGCCCCAACCAACCACTCACTTAATCAACATAATCCAACTCAATCAACCCTTACCTGAAACTTTTTCACTCAACCTCTTGAAAATCAAAAAATAAGTCTGTACCTTTGCAGTCCTTAAAATAAGTCCGTCATGTTGGCGGATGAAGGATAAAACAGTAAAGACAAAAAAAGGAAAATGCCTACTATTCAGCAATTAGTTAGAAAAGGTAGAGTAGCTATGGTTGACAAGAGTAAGTCACCAGCGTTGGACAGCTGTCCACAGCGAAGAGGCGTGTGCACCCGTGTGTACACCACTACCCCTAAAAAACCAAACTCAGCAATGCGTAAAGTTGCCCGTGTGCGCTTAACCAACGGAAAAGAAGTTAACGCTTATATCCCTGGCGAAGGTCACAACTTACAGGAGCACTCAATTGTATTGATCCGCGGCGGACGTGTGAAAGATTTACCAGGTGTACGTTACCACATCATCCGTGGTGCATTAGATACATCAGGTGTAGCAGGCCGTAACCAACGTCGTTCAAAATATGGTACTAAACGTCCTAAACCAGGACAAGTAGCCGCAGCGCCAACTAAAGGTAAAAAGAAATAATTAAGGAGGATAGATAGCAATGAGAAAGTCAAAACCAAAAAAAAGAATCCTTCTTCCTGATCCAAAATTCAATGATATTTTGGTAACCAGGTTTGTAAATAACATGATGTATGACGGAAAGAAATCAACCGCATACGCTATATTTTATAATGCCGTTGATATTGTTGAAAAGAAAACCAACGAAAGCGGTTTAGATACCTGGAAAAAAGCATTGAACAATGTAATGCCAGCTGTTGAAGTAAAAAGCCGTCGTGTAGGTGGTGCAAACTTCCAGGTGCCTACAGAAGTTCGTCCTGAGCGTAAAGTAGCTTTAGGTATGAAATGGTTAATCAGCTATGCCCGTCGTCGTGGAGAAAAAACCATGATGGAAAAATTAGCAGGTGAAATTATTTCAGCAGCTAAAGGTGAAGGTGCAGCAGTGAAAAAGAAAGAAGATACGCACAAAATGGCTGAGGCTAACAAGGCGTTCTCACATTTCCGTTTCTAATTAAAAAGGATTACACCGATTTAATATAGGATTACACCGATTTTGTTATCATTACATCATCTAAAATATACAAGAAATATAGGTATTGCCGCTCACATTGATGCAGGTAAAACTACAACTACCGAGCGTATCCTTTACTATTCTGGCGTTAGCCACAAAATAGGCGAGGTACACGAAGGTGCTGCAACTATGGACTGGATGGCGCAGGAGCAGGAGCGTGGTATCACCATTACCTCTGCTGCTACAACTGTAGGCTGGAAATACCGTGGTCATAACTACCACATTAACATTATTGATACCCCGGGACACGTGGATTTTACCGTTGAGGTAAACCGTTCATTACGTGTGCTTGACGGTTTAGTATTCCTTTTTAGTGCTGTTGATGGTGTTGAGCCGCAATCAGAAACTAACTGGAGACTTGCCAACAACTACAACGTTGCCCGTATCGGTTTCGTAAATAAAATGGACCGTTCTGGTGCCGACTTTTTAAATGTTGTAAAACAGGTAAAAAGCATGTTAGGCAGCAACGCTGTGCCTTTACAGTTACCTATTGGTGCTGAAGAGAAGTTTCAGGGTGTTGTTGATTTAATTAACTGGAGAGGTATTATCTGGAATGAGCATGATAAAGGTATGACCTTTACCGAAGTGCCTATCCCGGAGGATATGATTGAAGAAGCAACTGAGTGGAGAGAGAAATTGCTTGAATCAGTAGCTGATTATGATGAAACTTTAATGGAGAAATTCTTTGAAGCTCCTGAATCAATCACTGAACGCGAAATTCTTGACGCCTTACGTAAAGCTGTTTTAGATGCTAAAATCGTTCCTATGGTTTGCGGTTCATCATTCAAAAACAAAGGTGTACAAACCATGTTGGATTACGTGATGGAGCTATTGCCTTCGCCACTTGATGTTGACGGTATTGTTGGTACTAACCCTGAAACAGGCGAAGAAATTGTTCGTCAGCCATCAGAAAAAGAACCATTTGCAGCTTTAGCATTTAAAATTGCAACCGATCCTTTCGTAGGCCGTTTGTGCTTTATCCGGGTATACTCAGGTAACTTAGAAGCAGGTTCGTATGTACACAACATGCGTTCAGACAATAAAGAGCGTATCAGCCGTATATTCCAGATGCACGCTAACAAGCAAAACCCTATCCCTAACGTAGGTGCAGGTGATATTGCTGCGGTAGTAGGCTTTAAGGATATTAAAACAGGTGATACCCTTTGCGATGAAAAATATCCTATTGTTCTGGAATCGATGAATTTCCCTGAGCCGGTTATCGGTTTAGCTATTGAGCCTAAAACACAGGCCGACGTAGATAAACTAGGTATGGCGCTTGGTAAATTATCAGAAGAAGATCCAACTTTCCGTGTAAACTCTGACGAGGAAACCGGCCAAACTGTAATTTCAGGTATGGGCGAGCTTCACTTAGATATCATTATGGACCGCTTAAAACGTGAGTTTAAAGTGGAAGTTAACCAGGGAGCTCCGCAAGTAGCTTACAAAGAATCTATCACAGGTACTGTACAACACCGCGAAACTTACAAGAAACAAACCGGTGGTCGTGGTAAATTTGCTGATATCCAGGTTATCCTTTCTCCAAATGACGAAGGTAAAGAAGGCTTACAGTTTGTGAATGAAATCAGCGGTGGTTCAATCCCTCGTGAGTTTATTCCATCTGTTGAAAAAGGCTTTGCTGCTTCAATGGCAAATGGTGTATTGGCAGGCTATCCGTTAACCAGCTTAAAAGTTAGGTTAATTGACGGTTCATTCCACGCAGTCGATTCAGACGCGTTATCTTTCGAGATCGCTGCTAAATCTGCATACCGCGAGGCATTGCCAAAATGTAAACCAGTATTGCTTGAGCCGATCATGAAAATCGAGATCCTTACCCCTGAAGAAAACATGGGTGATGTTATCGGTGATATGAACCGTCGTCGTGGCCAGCTGTTAGGTATGGATTCACGTGCAGGTGCACAGGTTATTAAAGCAACTGTACCACTTTCTGAAATGTTTGGTTATGTAACCCAGTTACGTACTATCACTTCAGGCCGTGCTACTTCAACCATGGAGTTTGATCACTATGCTGAAGCACCACGTAACGTACAGGAAGAAGTAGTTGCCAAAGCAAAAGGCAAAAAAGCTGCTGCTAACGCATAATTAGTTTTTGGTTGATTGGGTTAGATTGGGTTGATTAAGTTCAACGCGTTTTAACCTAATCAACTTAATCAACTCAATAAACTTAATCAACCAACTCTAATAAATAGCTCTTAGGGTGGT
Source organism: Bacteroidota bacterium (assembly GCA_013286985.1). The sequence goes on from JABDEQ010000009.1 coordinate 47,918, forward strand.
TTAAACAAACAAAAAGATGAGCCAAAGAATCAGAATCAAACTAAAAAGTTACGATTACAACCTGGTTGATAAATCAGCTGAAAAGATCGTAAAAACAGTAAAGCCTACGGGCGCTGTAGTTAGCGGACCGCTTCCGTTACCAACTGAAAAGAAAATCTTTACAGTATTACGTTCACCACACGTAAACAAAAAAGCACGTGAGCAATTCCAATTATGCTCTTACAAGAGATTATTGGATATCTACAGTTCAAATTCAAAAACTGTTGATGCTTTAATGAAGCTTGAATTGCCAAGCGGTGTTGAAGTTGAGATCAAGGTGTGATAGTACCGGAAGATCAGATATTAAAAAGGCCATTCGTTTATTCGGATGGCCTTTTTTGTTTACCTTTCAATTTCATTAATTATTTATTGATTTTGAGACTCAATTATTTATGAAAATTATGTGCTCAATTGTTATCGGATTGCTATTGCAGATAACAGCATATTCACAAAGCAAGACAATTCAAACTGATTCATTCCCAAAAGATTTGAAGAAATACTTAGAAAAGACTGTCAAATTTCCATCTATTGCATTAAAGGATTATACCCAGGGGACAATGGTTGTGAGTTTTGAAATAAAAAATGATCAGAAAATTGGCAAAATTTATTTTAGCAAGCATCTTACTAACGAATGTGATTCAATAGTCATAAAAGCTTTGCATAATTTTCCTCAAAAGATTTCATTAGCACCTAACCAATATACAATAGGTTTACGATTTTTAATTCTTGACGATGGGAAATCTGATAGTGAAATTATTCCTATGGATAAAAGCCGCTATAAGAACTTTTTGTTTGAATTGAATGTCACAGGTGAACTTCCTCGGGGGAAACCAAGTATCGTATATTGATTAATAACATTTTTCTTTGCCTTTGTTGGTGTTGTCACCGGCAAACCGTGATGCTTATACTCCATACAAGCTTTACGTTACCTGTTGATGACAACACCAGCAGGGGGCAGGCTTATACTTCATACAAGCTTTTAAGTATAAGTAGTTAATTTAATATAGTATTTATCGATGATACATTTCCCCTGGTCAATATGTATTAATTAAAATAACGATCTCCGAATATCTGCTGATTTTTCCTGATCTTTATCCCTAGCTTAACCCTGATTACGATACTATTGAATTTTTTTAGAAAACTATTTGCAGAAGTAACAATCGTTCCTGAAATAATACAAGGTAGTTATTATCCATCTTTAGATGGGCTTAGGGGAATTGCAATCTTAATGGTTCTTTTTTGCCCATATCGGAATAAACTATTTCTTAAAACCTTTTCATATCTTAATTTACGGTGATATAGGTGTACACATTTTTTTTGTTCTTAGCGGATTCCTGATAACCACACTGTTGCTTAAAGAAAACTTTAAAACCGGAAGTGTTTCTTTAAAACGATTCTACATTAGAAGAGCGTTAAGAATATTACCCGTAGCCTACTTGTTTTTAATAGTGTTGATAGCTCTTAACTTTTATTGCCATTTGGGTGTTTCTTTTTTAGATTTTGTTGCTTCGTTTTTGTTTTTTAAAAATCTGCCATTAAAAAATGAACCATTTACTGCACACTTTTGGTCGTTAGCCGTAGAGGAACAGTTCTACTTTATCTTTCCATTTTTGATAGTATCAAACCTTAACAGGTACATTATTATAACACTTTTGTTTTTGATTGTTGTGCCGGTTATTTCAATTTTGGGATTTTATCAT
>JABDEQ010000010.1 GCA_013286985.1 Bacteroidota bacterium
GCTCAGTCTTTGACGCCGATTACGCAAGTAAAATACGGTTTCAGACTTTGACTTAAAATTGATGGGTTTTTGTATCAAATAAATCATGAGTGATATTCAATTAGTTGATGCCCCGGCAGGTGTAGAAGGAGCAGGTTTTTTCGCAACCTCGCTTGATAAAGCAATAGGTATAGCACGTTCAAATTCATTATGGCCATTGCCATTTGCTACTTCATGCTGCGGTATTGAGTTTATGGCAACTATGGCATCTCATTATGATTTGTCGAGATTTGGTGCCGAACGTTTAAGTTTCTCGCCAAGGCAGGCTGATCTTTTAATGGTAATGGGTACCATTGCCAAAAAAATGGGTCCGGTTTTAAGGCAGGTATATCTGCAAATGGCCGAGCCCCGTTGGGTTATAGCTGTTGGTGCCTGTGCATCAAGTGGTGGTATTTTTGACACCTACTCTGTTTTACAGGGTATTGATGAAATAATACCTGTTGACGTTTATGTTCCAGGATGTCCACCACGTCCGGAAGCTATTATCGATGGCTTTATGAACATTCAAAAGCTGGTTCAAACAGAAACCTTACGTCGCAGAAATGAACCACAGTACCAAAAATTATTAGCTTCATACGGAATACAATAATGGGCAAAATAACAAACGAAGAGCTTTTAAATAAAGTAAGCGATCAATTCAGTAACAAGGTAACTACCATAGGCGAACCATTCGGCTTGCTTACGCTGGAAACCACCAGAGAGCACATTATTGATGTTTTAGCTTATTTAAAAAACGACCCCACTCTTCAATTCATTTATCTAACAGATATTACCGCTATCCATTACCCAGAGCAGGAAAAGGCTATCGGTATTATTTATCATTTACATAGCCTGGTACACAATACCCGTATCCGTTTAAAAGTATTTTTAATTGACGGTGATGTGCACATCCCTACAGCTACTGTTTTATGGAATGGCGCTAATTGGATGGAAAGAGAGACTTATGACTTTTTTGGGGTGATATTTGACGGTCATCCCGATTTACGCAGGATATTGAACGTTGACGACATGATAGCGCATCCGATGAGAAAAGAATTCCCATTGGAAGATCCTAACCGTGTTGATAAGAAAGATTATTTTTTTGGAAGATAACAGAAAATGCAGAACCACCCGGTATTTACAGATAACGATCCGCAAAGCGAGCTTTCAACCCTTAACTTAGGGCCAACCCACCCCGCAACACATGGAGTATTCCAAAACGTGCTGCAACTGGATGGCGAAAGAATTGTAAGCGGTGTATCAACCATAGGTTATATTCACCGTGCTTTTGAAAAAATTGCCGAACACAGGCCGTTTTATCAAATAACCCCGTTAACCGATAGGTTAAACTACTGTTCATCGCCTATCAACAATATGGGCTGGCACATGACAGTTGAAAAACTTTTAGGTATCGAAACCCCAAAACGTGTTGATTACCTACGCGTAATTGTAATGGAGCTGGCACGTATTGCCGATCATATTGTTTGCAATGGTGTATTGGGTGTTGATACAGGCGCTTTCACCGGTTTCCTTTATATGATGGAATACCGCGAAGCCATTTATGAAATTTATGAAGAAGTTTGCGGCTCGCGCCTTACTACCAACATTGGCAGGATAGGTGGTTTTGAGCGCAACTTCAATACTATAGCGTTCAACAAGCTGCGTAAATTCCTGAAAGAGTTCCCGGTAACCTTAAGGGAATTTGAATCACTATTTAACCGTAACCGCATATTTGTTGATCGTACTAAGGGTGTAGCTGCTGTAACCGCAGAAGAGGCATTAAGTTATAGCTGGAGCGGCCCGTTATTGCGCGCTGCTGGCGTTGATTACGATGTAAGGGCGATGGAACCCTATTCATCGTATGATGATTTTGAATTTGAAGTTCCGGTAGGTACCAATGGTGATGTTTATAGCCGCTTTTTGGTACGCAATGAAGAAATGTGGCAAAGCTTACGCTTGATTGAACAAGCATTAGTTAAGCTGGAAAAAGAACCTTCAGATATTTTCCATGCTGACGTTCCTGATTTTTACCTTCCTCCAAAAGAGGATGTTTATAATAACATGGAAGCTTTGATTTATCACTTTAAAATTGTGATGGGCGAAGTTCCTACTCCTACAACCGAAGTATACCACGCGGTTGAAGGTGCCAATGGCGAATTAGGATTTTATTTGGTGAATGATGGCGGCAGGTCGCCATATCGTTTGCATTTCCGCAGACCGAGCTTCATCAATTACCAGATGTATGCCCCTATGAGCCGCGGGATGTTATTATCAGATGCAATTATTAACATGAGTAGTTTAAACGTTATAGCCGGAGAGTTAGATGCTTAGAGTTGACGAAGCCCAGGCACCGGTTGAGTTTTCGCCGGAACTGATCAGTAAGTTTGATGAAATTGTAAGCCGTTACCCGCAAGGGAAACAAAAATCGGCTTTATTACCTATACTCCATTTAGTACAGGCAGAATTTGGCTGGGTTAGCCCAAATGCTATGGATAAAGTTGCCGAATACCTGCATATACAACATATTGAAGTGTATGAGGTAGCCAGCTTTTACAGCATGTACTTTTTACGCCCCCAGGGCAAATTTGTACTGGAAGTTTGTCGTACCGGCCCTTGTTGCCTGGTAGGTGCCGAAAAAATAATGGATCATATTGAAGAAAAGCTGGGTGTTAAAGAAGGCGAAGTAACTACCGATGGCCTGTTTAGCTGGCGCGGTGTTGAATGCCTTGCCGCATGTGGCTATGGCCCTGTGTTACAAATAGGCCCTGAATATACATTTTACGAAAATTTAACACCTAACTCGGTTGATACGCTGATTGCTGAATTAAAAGCAAAAGGCCATAATTAAAAAATGAACAGAACAAGTTTAATCATAACAGATACATTGTTCGTAGTCACCATAATAGTTATCCATTATGGAAATGGTGATTTCAATAAAAATCCGTTGATATTAAACTTATTGATTGTAGTGGCTTTGGCCAGCTGCATTATCAGACATATTAATTATTACAAGCTGACCAAAAAGATATATTAAGCAGCAATGGCACGTAAATTACTTTTAGAACATATTAACGTATCGGGCATCAATACCTTTGATGTTTACCGCTCAAAAGGTGGTTATGCTTCTGTGGAAAAAGCACTGAAAACCATGTCGCCAGACGATGTGGTTGAAGAAGTTAAAAAATCAGGATTACGTGGCCGCGGTGGTGCCGGTTTCCCTACCGGGATGAAATGGAGCTTTCTGGCAAAACCCGAAGGCGTTGCCCGTTACCTGGTTTGCAATGCAGATGAATCAGAGCCGGGAACTTTTAAGGACCGTTACCTGATGACTTACATGCCTCACTTATTAATTGAGGGTATGATTGTAGCCAGCTTTGCTTTAGGTGCCAAAACATCATATATCTATGTTCGTGGCGAAATGATGCCACAGATCAGGATACTGGAAAGGGCTATTGCAGAGGCAAAAAATGCAGGCTTCCTGGGCAAAAACATATTAGGAACAGGTTACGATTTAGAACTATACGTACAACCGGGCGGTGGTGCTTACATCTGCGGTGAAGAAACTGCATTACTGGAATCACTGGAAGGTAAGCGTGGTAACCCACGCATCAAACCACCGTTCCCTGCTATTGCAGGTTTGTACGGCTGCCCTACTGTGGTAAACAATGTGGAGTCAATTGCTGCAGTAGTACCTATCATTAACGAAGGTGGCGAAGAATACGCTAAAGTAGGTATTGGACGCAGTACAGGTACTAAACTGATATCTGCCGGTGGCAATATCAAAAACCCAGGGGTATACGAAATTGATTTAGGTCTGCCTGTTGAAGAATTTTTATATTCAGACGAATATTGCGGTGGTATTGCTAATGGCAAACGCCTGAAAGCGGTTGTTGCAGGCGGTTCTTCGGTTCCGATTTTACCTGCCAATCTGTTTTTGAAAACTATAAATGGCGATCCGCGCCTGATGAGCTATGAATCATTAGCTGATGGCGGGTTTGTTAGCGGTACCATGATGGGTTCGGGCGGATTCATTGCATTTGATGAAGATCAGTGCATTGTTCGTAATACCTGGAACTTTACCCGTTTTTATCATCACGAAAGCTGCGGACAATGTTCGCCTTGCCGCGAAGGTACCGGATGGATGGAAAAAGTATTGCACCGTTTAGAGCATGGCCATGGTAAAATGAGCGATATGGATCTGTTGGTTGATGTTTCTAAAAAAATTGAGGGTAATACCATTTGCCCACTGGGCGATGCAGCTGCATGGCCGGTGGCTTCAGCTATTCGCCATTTCAGGGATGAATTTGAATGGCACGTTACCAACGCTGCTGAAGCAACATCAAGGAATTATGGATTAGCACATTATGCTGATCCGTTGCCTAAAAAAGAAGAACCTGTAGCATAAATAAAACATTTGCCGTTGCAAAACGGCAAGAACTAAATATTGAGTTTTTAATTTTAACTTAATGAAAGTAACCATAGACGGAATACCCGTTGACGTAGAACCAGGAACAACCATTTTAAATGCTGCAAGGCAAATTGGTGGTGATATAGTTCCGCCTGCTATGTGCTATTACTCCAAGCTGGAAGGCAGCGGTGGTAAATGCCGTACCTGCCTGGTTAAAGTAAGCAAAGGGTCTGAAAAAGATCCCCGCCCTATGCCTAAGCTGGTAGCATCATGCCGTACCACCGTAATGGATGGTATGGAAGTACAAAACATTACATCGCCCGAAGTAATTGAAGCGCGCAAAGGTATAGTGGAGATGTTATTAATCAATCACCCGTTGGATTGCCCTATTTGCGATCAGGCTGGTGAGTGTGATTTGCAGAATCTGGGTTTTGAGCATGGCGCTGTTAAAACACGCTATGAATTTGACCGCCGTACGTTTGAGAAGATTGACATTGGCGATAAAATACAGCTGCACATGACCCGTTGCATTTTATGTTACCGTTGTGTTTTCACTGCCGATCAGATTACCGATCACCGTATCCATGGTATTTTAAACCGTGGTGATCATTCAGAAATATCAACCTACATAAAAGCTGCTGTTGATAACGATTTTTCAGGAAACGTAATTGACGTATGCCCGGTAGGTGCATTAACGGATAAAACTTTCCGTTTTAAAAATCGTGTTTGGTTTACTAAGCCTGTTGATGCACATCGTGATTGCGATCATGAAAAATGCAACGGCAAAGTTACCCTTTGGTACAAAGGTGAAGAAGTTTTGCGCGTAACAGCCCGTAAAGACAAATATGGCGAGGTTGAAGAATTTATTTGCAATACATGCCGTTTTGATAAAAAGAAAACCAGCGATTGGGTAATTGAAGGCCCGCGAAAAATTTCGCACAAATCTGTTATCAGTGCAAATCATTACGAGTTTAAGCCTTTGCCGGTGGTTAAAACCAACCCGCAATTAATGGAAAAGAATAAAGAACAATTTGAACGAGATACACGCTTATAATGGGAGTAGTAGATATATTAATTAAATTTGGATTAGTACTGATCATATTCCTGATCAGTTTAGTAATCGCAATGTATTCTACCTATGCTGAACGTAAAATTGCAGCATTTTTTCAGGACAGGATTGGCCCTAACCGCGCTGGTCCCTGGGGTCTTTTACAGCCCTTGGCTGATGGTGGTAAAATGTTCTTAAAGGAAGAAATTATCCCTACGCATGCAAATGCATTCCTGTTTATCGCAGGCCCTTCGTTAGCTATCATGACGGCCTGTATCGGCTCGGCAGTTATTCCATGGGGACAACAAATGACTATCGGTACAAAGGTTATTGATTTGCAGGTTGCAGATATCAACGTAGGTGTGCTTTATATTTTTGGCGTAGTATCATTAGGCGTCTATGGTGTAATGATTGGCGGATGGGCATCAAACAATAAATATTCTTTATTGGGAGCTATCCGCGCTGCATCACAAAATATCAGCTACGAAATCTCAATGGGCCTGTCAATCATCGCTTTATTGATGGTTACCGGCACTTTAAGTCTTCGCCAAATTGCTGAACAACAGCATAGCTGGCACTGGAATATTCTTTACCAGCCGCTTGGTTTCCTGCTATTTATAGTATGTGCATTTGCCGAAACCAACCGCACCCCCTTTGACTTACCTGAGTGCGAAACGGAACTGGTGGGCGGTTATCATACCGAATACTCGTCAATGAAATTAGGTTTTTACCTGTTTGCCGAGTATATCAATATGTTCATTTCGTCGGCAGTAATGGCAACATTATACTGGGGTGGATATAACTACCCTGGAATGGATTGGGTATTAGCCCATACCGGCCCGGCAATAGGCCCGCTGATTGGTGTTGTTGTATTGTTTGCAAAAATATTTTTATTCATATTCTTCTTTATGTGGGTTCGATGGACCATCCCGCGTTTCCGTTACGATCAGTTAATGGATTTGGGCTGGAAAATTCTGATCCCCCTGGCTATCGCCAATATCATAATAACCGGAGTATGGATGACTTTTATTAAATAAAGGGATAAGATGGAATCGTTAAGTAATAAACGTAAGGTATTAGAGTCAAAGCCGCTCAATTTTTGGGAAAGGGCTTATCTGCCTGCAATAGTGCAGGGGCTTTCAATTACCATGAAACACTTTTTCAGGAAACCGGTAACTATCAGTTATCCTGAAGAACAGCGTGAATTTTCAGAAAATTTCCGTGGTATGCATTCGCTTAAACGCGATGAAAACGGCAAGGAACGCTGTACCGCCTGTGGCTTATGTGCTTTATCATGCCCGGCAGAGGCAATAACTATGATAGCCGCCGAGCGCCAGAAAGGTGAAGAGCATTTATACCGTGAGGAAAAGTACGCGGCTGTATATGAAATAAATATGCTGCGTTGCATCTTCTGCGGTTTATGCGAAGAAGCATGCCCTAAAGAAGCTATCTATTTAGATGGCAACATTGTACCGGCCGACTATTTAAGGAAGGATTTTATTTACGGAAAAGACAAATTAGTAGAAGCTCCGTTAAATCAATAAAGAAGTTTTATACCTTTGCCCTACTCTATTTCAAGGGGTAAAGGTATTTTCAAATATAAACCATGAGTACATTTTACTTCATCGCATTTTTGTCCATATTTTTTTCAATATTGGTTATTACGGCGAAAAATCCCGTACACAGTATACTTTATCTTATACTTACCTTTTTCACTTTCACCGTTCACTATGTTTTGTTAAATGCCCAGTTTTTGGCTGTTGTTAACTTTATAGTATACATGGGTGCTATCCTCGTATTGTTCTTGTATACATTGATGCTCATTAACCTGAATAAAGAATCAGAGCCGCGCAAATCAAACGTGGTTAAAATTGCAGGCTTTATTGGTGGCGGCTGTTTTTTACTAACTATAGTTGCGGCAGTAAAAGCATTCAACATATCGCAGCCTGTTGTTTTACATGATCCTAACCTTGGCTTAGTAAAAAATCTGGGTAAAATACTGTTTAACGAATATTTATTGCCGTTTGAAGTGTCATCAGTATTGCTTTTATCAGCAATGGTGGGTGCAGTTTTATTGGCTACTAAAGACCCCAAAACAACCTAATGGAAACTTTAACACAAATACCGCTTAATCACTACATACTATTAAGTTCTATTATATTTTCGATCGGTGTTATCGGCGTGTTAATCCGTCGCAATGCTATCGTAATATTTATGTCGGTTGAGCTGATGCTAAACTCAGTTAACTTATTGCTTGCAGCATTCTCGGTTTACCGTGGTGATGCTACCGGGCAGGTTTTTGTATTCTTTATTATGGCACTGGCCGCTGCTGAAGTTGCAGTTGGTTTGGCTATAATCGTGATGATTTATCGCAATACAAACTCGATAGATATTAATGTGCTAAACAGGCTGAAGTGGTAAGATTTGATTTCGGAAGTGCGCCACCGCTAAGGCGGCATGCGGTCGGATTTTCGATTTCGGAATGTATAAAAATAACAAAGAGCAAAAAGTAAAAAGATCTCATCCCTTTTAGGGATTGATGACTAATTAAATAACAACAATTAAAATTCCCCTTCAGGGGATTAGGGGGCATATGGACAAATATATCTGGCTTATTCCTATACTACCGTTAGCCGGTTTTATTATTAACGGTATTGGCCGTAATACTTTCCCGAAAGCTTTTATAGGCTTTTTAGGGAGTTTTTTGGTATTGGTTTCTTTTGGCATAAGTATCGGCGCCTTTTTGCAGGTACATGATAGTGGTCAAATTAATGTTCATTTATTCGACTGGTTCTCGGTTGGTAAATTCAAGGTTTCTTTTGATTTTTTGATTGATCAGCTAAGCTCTATTATGCTGCTGATTATTACGGGAGTGGGTTTCCTTATCCACTTATACTCTATCGGTTACATGAAAGATGATGCTGGCTTTGGTAAGTTCTTCGCTTATCTTAACCTGTTTATCTTCTTTATGCTTTTACTGGTAATGGGATCAAATTATCTGGTAATGTTTATTGGCTGGGAAGGTGTAGGATTATGCTCATACCTTTTAATCGGTTTCTGGTATTCAAATCCGGATTATGCCGATGCTGCCAAAAAAGCATTTGTTATGAACCGCATTGGCGATCTGGGCTTTATAATAGGTATCTTCATCCTTATTGTATTTTTCGGAAGCGCCAACTTTGCCGACATCTTCCCAAAAGCTGCTACACCCGAGTTTGCAACTACTACACCATATGTAGTAATTACATTATTGTTGTTTGTAGGTGCGGTAGGTAAATCGGCCCAGTTGCCTTTATTTACCTGGTTGCCTGATGCAATGGCCGGTCCAACTCCGGTATCAGCATTGATACACGCTGCAACCATGGTTACTGCCGGTGTTTATATGATTGCCCGTTCAAACATATTATTTACGCTGGCTCCGTTAACTATGCACGTAATAGCAATTGTAGGTTTAACTACCGCTGTTGTTGCTGCCTTAATAGCATTATCACAAACAGATATTAAAAAAGTATTGGCCTATTCAACTGTTTCGCAGTTAGGTTATATGTTCTTAGGCTTGGGCGTTGGCGCTTATACCGGTGCGTTTTTCCACGTATTAACGCATGCTTTCTTTAAAGCTCTTTTATTCCTGGGTGCTGGTTCAGTTATCCATGGTATGAGCGGCGAGCAGGATATGCGCAAAATGGGTGGTTTAAAAAACAAACTGCCAATCACTTTCTGGACAATGCTTATCGGTACGATAGCTATATCAGGTATTCCGCCGTTTGCGGGTTTCTTTTCAAAAGACGAGATATTGGCGCATACGTTTACCTACAGCAAAAGCATGTATGCAATTGGTGTAATTACGGCTATGTTCACCTCATTCTATATGTTCCGCATGCTTTACCTTACTTTTTGGGGTAAATTCCGTGGTACACATGAGCAAGAGCATCATCTGCATGAATCGCCGGCTTCAATGACCATTCCGTTGATTGTATTAGCTATTTTATCTGTAGTTGGTGGTTTTATTGGTGTTCCTGAGTCATTAGGAGGCCATCATTTATTGGGACAATACCTGTCTCCTGTTTTTAAAGGCTCGGCTGATCTTGTAAAAGAAGTAGCGTCATCAAATCAAACAGAAATAGTGCTGATGGTAATTTCCGTTGCGGGAGCTTTAATTGCATTAATTTACGCTTATGTTAGATATGTAAAAAATGCACATGTACCTGTTTCTGACGAAGAAGAACGCCCGGCATTAGCAAGCCTGTCATATCACAAGTTTTATATTGATGAGCTTTATGATGCCATGATCCGCAAACCATTGGATTTCTTGTCAGACTTTTTCTATAGAGTAATTGATAAATTAGGAATTGATGGAATTGTTAATGGCTTAGGCAAAGGAACTATTGAAGCCAGCAGAGGTTTGCGTTTACTGCAAACCGGTAATGTTGGATATTATATTTTTATGATGGTTGTGGGTATCATTTCCATCCTGGTTTACATTGTATTTAAAAAGTAAAGAACGATAGCGTTTATAATATAAAATGACGGTCAGTATTTTAATTTTTTTACCGGTAATTGCGGCTCTTGCTGTTTTATTCTTTAAAAACGGTGCTGCAAAACACGCAGCCTTAGCTTTTTCAGTAGCTGAATTAGCATTAGCAGCCATATTTTTAAGCAAATTTGTTCCTGATGCTTCAGTACAATTTGCAGTAATAGCTCCATGGATACCTAAGTTGGGTATTTACTTTAATGCGGGTATTGATGGTATAAGCATGATAATGATATTGCTTACCACCGTATTGGTGCCATTAATTATTTTAACAACCTACAAACACGAGTATAAAAATGCAAATGCTTTTTATGCATTGATCCTGTTTATGCAGGCCGGCATGCTGGTTGTATTTACAGCGTTGGATGGCTTTTTATTCTACGTAGGCTGGGAAGCAGCCTTAATTCCAATTTACTTCATATGCTCGCTTTGGGGCGGTGTAAACAGAATTAAAGTAACTATCAAATTCTTTATTTATACCTTCTCCGGTTCACTGTTTATGCTGGTGGGTATTATTTACCTGTACCTGCTTACCCCAGTAAAAACATTCGATCTTTCAGCATTTAGCGCTACAGGCGTAATTGACGGCCATCATCAGGCTTGGGTATTCTGGGCATTCTTTTTGGCTTTTGCCATTAAAATGCCGTTGTTTCCTTTCCATACCTGGCAACCCGATACTTATACCGAAGCACCTTCAGCGGGTACCATGATGTTATCAGGTATTATGCTTAAAATGGGTGTTTACGGCGTTATCCGCTGGTTAATTCCTGTTGTTCCGCTTGGTTTCCAAAAATACGAAGGTGTAGTGATCGTGATGGCAGTTATCGGTATTGTATACGGCTCAATCATTGCATTTACGCAAAAGGATGGCAAACGACTGGTAGCTTATTCATCATTGGCTCACGTTGGCTTAATAGCAGCCGGCATATTCGGCTGGACTACCATGGGCCTGCAGGGTGCAATGTTCCAAATGCTTAGCCACGGTATTAATGTGGTAGGTTTATTCTTTGTGTGGGATATTATCAGCCGTCGTTTAAATACCAGGGAGATAAGTGAATTAGGTGGCATTGCAAAAGTAGCGCCTAAGTTTGCAATAGCATTTTTAATTATCACCTTAGGTACAGTGGCCCTACCGTTAACCAACGGTTTTATTGGTGAGTTTATGTTGTTAAACAGCGTTTTCCGCTACAATGTATGGCTGGTTGTTTCAGCTGGTTCAACTATGATCTTCGGCGCTGTATACATGCTGCGCATGTATAAAAAAGTAATGCAAGGCGAAACTAATCCGTTAACAGCAGCATTTGCTGACATCAGCGGTTCTGAAAAAGTAGTATTGGGCATTATCTGTGCCTTAGTAATAATTATGGGTGTTTATCCGCAACCTATTCTTCATATTTCTGAAGCTGCAGTTAATAACCTGGTTCAAACGGTAAATACTAAATTTGTACAAGTAAAATAATGAGTACTTTAATCATCATATCCATCTTACCCATTATACTGCTGTATATTGGTTTATATAAAGCTCAAAAGGCATTATTGCCCGTAACAATTATTGGTTTACTTGTTGCTCTTGGTTTAGCAATTGCACAGTGGAATAACAATGCACAGCCTATTTACCACGGTATGATGCTGTTTGATAACTTTTCTATAGCATTTTCATCTATAACTATTATATCAACCATCCTGATATTACTGCTATCAAGAGGTTATTTCGAAAAAATAAGCAGCCACATTGCTGAATACTATGCCATTATCCTGTTTTCATTAGCCGGAATCATAGTAATGGTATCGTTCTATAACCTTACCATGCTGTTTATTGGCATCGAAATTATGTCAGTTAGCTTATACATCCTTGCAGGAATAAAAAAGAGCGATTTTGCTTCTAACGAAGCTGCTTTAAAATATTTCCTGATGGGTGCATTCTCTACAGGTTTCCTTTTGTTTGGTATAACATTACTTTACGGCGCATCAGGTTCATTTAACCTTGAAGCTATCCGCAACTACGTAGTTGAGCATCCGCACAATATCGACCCAATGTTTTATACCGGCGTTTTGTTGATTATTGTTGGCCTTTGCTTTAAAGTTGGGGCAGCTCCTTTCCACTTCTGGACACCAGACGTGTATGAAGGTTCCCCTACCCTTATCACTGCATTTATGTCGACAGTAGTTAAAACTGCTGGTTTTGCAGCCTTCCTGCGTTTGTTTACTTCTTGTTTTGCACCAATATCCGATTTTTGGGTACCTGTATTATTGGTAATAACCATTATTACCCTGTTCATCGGCAATATTACGGCACTTTATCAGCAAAGCTTTAAACGCATGCTGGCATTTTCCAGCATATCACATGCCGGATATTTGTTATTCGCTATAGTGGCTTTAGGAGCAAGCTCAGCAAACTCTGTATTTATTTATGCAACTGCTTACTCTGTTGCTTCAATAATTGCTTTTGGAGCTTTAATACTGGTTCAGCAACAATCTGGCAGCGATAATTTTGAAAGCTTTAACGGCTTATCAAAAAAGAATCCATTCCTGGCATTGGTGTTAACCATTGGTATGCTTTCGCTGGCTGGTATTCCTCTTACGGCAGGCTTTATAGGCAAGTTCTTTATGTTCACTGGCGCATTAAAACAATACCAGGTGTTATTGGTAATTCTGGCAGTTGTAAACGCTATCATAAGCATCTTCTACTATTTCAGGGTTATTATAGCCATGTATTTTAACGATGCAGACCGTACCGAACTTACCATTCCTGTTTATTACAAATTCGTATTGGGTTTATCGGCGATAATTACCATTCTGATCGGCATTTATCCGGGCATTATATCAGGGCTTATTTAATTCCGTAACACAAGTATTACAATTTCATTTAATATTTGTAGTTTTACGGATAAAGTGAATGGATAATTTTTGGGAACATTTTCAAAATTTAACGGACGCTCAATCCATCATAAGCTTAGGGTTTTACTTTTTGCTTATTGTTGTTTTTGCTGAAACCGGTGTATTTTTCGGTTTTTTTTTACCGGGAGACTATCTATTGTTTATGTCGGGCTTGCTTTGTTCAACTGGCGGCTTTGATATATCAATATATACACTTGTATTATCACTAATCGCCGCCGGTATTTTAGGAAACTTTACAGGCTATTGGTTTGGTTACAGAGCCGGTCCCGCATTATTCAGCAAAAACAATTCCTTATTTTTTAAACGGCATTATGTTGAGCTTGCCGAAGAATTTTATGCTAAATACGGCGGAATGGCAATAGTTTTAGGTAGATTTTTCCCTATAATTAGAACTTTTGCACCTATCTTTGCTGGTATAGTAAAGTTAGATCTTAAAAAATTTACTATTTACAACATTATTGGCAGTGTAGCCTGGGTAACCACTTTTACTTTGGCAGGATATTTTTTAGGTAGACGATATCCGCAGTTAAAAGACTACATGGAATACATTGTCATTGGACTAATAATAATAACGACAATTCCCCTGATTTTTGCTTTTGCTAAACGAAGAATGCAAACCAGGCAGAATGTTAACGAACTAAAATAATATAATAAATGAGTACACAGCATCCATGGCACCAGGTTTCTCCGGGTGACAATGTTCCAGAAATTGTTCAGGCTATAATAGAAATTCCAAAAGGCTCAAAAGCCAAATATGAAATTGATAAAGAATCAGGCTTATTGAAGCTTGACCGTGTTTTATTTTCATCAGTAATGTACCCGGCCAACTATGGCTTTATCCCGCAAACTTATTGTGACGATAATGACCCGCTGGATATCCTTGTACTTTGCTCAATCGATGTTTTCCCGATGTCAATTATCGAGGCAAAAGTGATAGGTGTAATGCATATGGTTGATAACGGCGAACAGGATGATAAGATCATCGCGGTAGCAAAAAATGACATGTCAGTAAATTACATTAATGACCTGAACGAACTTCCTCCACACGCAATGACCGAAATTGTTCGTTTCTTTAAAGATTACAAAAAACTTGAAGGAAAAAACGTTACTATTGAACATCTTTTAGGCATGCGTTATGCCCACAAGGTAATAAAAGAGAGTTTGGAATTGTACAAATCTACTTTTCCTGTGTACCAATAATTAATTTATGGGCCCTGATCTTGAAATAAACGGTTTATATCTCTTCCTCACCTTTTTCCTGGTTCTGTTAAACGGCTTTTTTGTAGCTGCTGAATTTGCAATGGTACGTGTTAGGGGCTCGCAGATAGAAATCAAAGCTAAGTCAGGCAGCCCTGTGGCAAAGGTAGCCCGCAGTATAATGCACAATCTTGATGGTTACCTTGCCGCCACACAGCTTGGGGTAACCATTGCCTCGCTTGGGTTGGGTTGGGTTGGCCAGGAAGTGGCAACCAAATTAATGCTCAACCTGTTTTCGTTGTGCGGTATAGTTATTACCTCAAGCTTTATCATTAATACCAGCCACGTAGTAGCATTTGCATTTATTACCATTTTACATATTGTATTTGGTGAACTTGCTCCAAAATCAATAGCGATACAAAGATCTGTGCGTACAGTAATGACTATTTCTTTACCGCTGCGTTTCTTTTTTGTGGTTTTCAGGCCGATAATCTGGCTGCTGAATGGTTTTGCCAATTTTGTACTAAAGGTGATAGGCATTAATCCGCTGCAGAGCGAAACAAGCCATAGCTCTGAAGAACTTCAATACCTGCTTGACCAGGGAAAACAAACAGGTGCGTTGGACTCTACCGAGCACGAACTTATTCAAAACGTATTCGATTTTAATGAGCGTGTGGTTAAAAATATCATGGTTCCCCGCACAAAAATATCAGGGGTTGATGTTCATACTACCAGGGAAGAATTGCTTGAAATTGTAATAACCGAGGGCTACTCCCGTATGCCCGTTTATGATGATGTAATTGACCGGATAATTGGTATAGTGCATGCTAAAGATATATTACCGCTGCTTGCCCGCAATGAAGAAATCGTTTTAAAAAACATTATCCGTAAGCCCTTCTTCATTCCCGAAACCAAAAAGATTAATGATCTGATGGCCGAGCTACAGCAAAAACGCATACAAATTGCCATTGTTCTGGATGAATTTGGTGGCACAGCCGGAATGGTAACTCTTGAAGATATTGTTGAGGAGCTTGTTGGTGAAATTCAGGATGAATACGATGAGGAAAAACCCATTGTAGAGAAAATTAACGATCGTGAATTTATTGTAAATGCCCTTGCTCCCATTTATGATGTAAACGGCCATTTACCACATGATTTGCCCGAGGACGGCGACTTTGATACCGTATCGGGCTGGTTGGGCGATATATTTGGTAAAATACCAGATGTTGGCGAGCAAAAAGAATCAAACGGGTATAATATTACCGTATTAAAAAAATCAGATCAAAATATTGAATCGGTTAAGCTGGAATTGCTGATAAACGAAGAAGATGCCGTAGATTTACATTAATCTGCCACTCATGCAACTCTTTTACACACCTGATATTGTCCCTGCTAATTCTCATTATTTTTTGAATGAAGAAGAGAGCAAACATTGCATCAGGGTTTTACGCCTTGAAAAAGGGAATGAGGTGCAATTAATTGATGGCAAAGGTGGCCTTTATACCGCAGTTATTCAGGATGCACATCCAAAAAGAACTATACTTCAAATAATTTCTACAATTGCTGCGTTTAATAAACGGAACCATTACCTGCATATCGCCATGGCTCCTACAAAAAATATTGAACGTATGGAGTGGTTTTTGGAAAAAGCAACAGAGATTGGCATTGACGAAATAACCCCCATTATTTGCCAGCGCTCCGAGCGCAAAGAGGTTAAAACTGATCGCCTTAATAAAATTATCACCGCTGCAATAAAACAGTCTATCAAAGCATATCACCCTGTTTTAAATGAACCAGTGAGCTATAAACAATTTATCTCAAAATCTTTTGATAGTCAAAAGTTTATAGCACATTGTGAGAACACAGAAAAAACAAGTCTTAAGGCCGAACTTATCAGCAACGGAAATTATGTAATACTGATTGGCCCGGAAGGAGATTTTGCTCCCGATGAAATTAACGACGCTATTCAAAACAATTTTAAAGCTATTACTTTAGGCTACAGTCGTTTGCGCACCGAAACAGCCGCATTGGAGGCCTGTTTTGAAGTAAACTTTTTAAACCGGTAGTAGGTCAACTGAATTTGTTTTTTTGAAGATATTTTGGATATTATCATATGAAAAAAGTTGGGTATGTAATTTTCGGTTTTGTTTTACTTGCACTTATAAGCAGCTTTAATGTTCCGCCTACCTACAAAATGGCTAAGCTTAAGTATAATGGTGGCGGCGATTGGTATGGCGACAGGACGGCATTACCCAACCTTATAAGGTTCTGCAACGAAAACCTAAAAACAAATTTTCAACCCGAAGACGAAGTGGTTGATGCTGGCAGCGCCGAAATATTCAATTATCCTTTCATTTTTATGACAGGACATGGCAACGTGATCTTTTCTGATCAGGAGGCACGCAATTTAAGGAAATATTTAACTGGTGGAGGCTTTTTGCATATCGACGATAATTATGGCTTAGATCAGTTTATACGACCGCAGATGAAGAAAGTATTTCCCGAACTCGACTTTGTTGAGCTGCCTATCAATCACCCTATTTATCATCAAAAGTTTAGCTTCCCTACCGGACTACCCAAAATACACGAACATGATGGCAAAAGAGCCCAGGGTTTTGGGTTGATTTATAAAGGCCGCTTGGTTTGTTTTTACACATATGAATGCGATTTAGGCAACGGATGGGAGGATTATGGCACATATGCCGGCGACACTCAGGAAACGCGCTTAAAAGCTCTTAAAATGGGTGCAAATCTGATACAGTATGTACTCACTCAATAACCCATTATTGATTTTAATTGATTAGGGCGATACGCCCGATTTTTAATATCTTGCTCTTACATTCTGTTAAACTGATTCTCAACCGCTATGCATCAAATAAAAGTGAACAATGAGTATAATTATGAGGTAGCTAAAAATGGAAGCGGCCTTGTAATAAACGGGGTTGAAATAAACGCAGATATAAGTGAGCTGAATGATTCAACATTACACATTATCAATAACCTGCAATCATATGGCGCTGAAATAATCAGTTTCAACCGGGCCGAAAAAACCGCAGAAATTAAGATTAACAATAATATCTACCATGTTTCAGCAAAAGATCAGTTTGATATTTTATTGGACAAGCTGGGGCTAAGCAGCCTTAATGCTGCAAAAGTCAGCGAAATAAAAGCCCCAATGCCGGGTATGGTACTTAAGGTTTTTGCAACCGAGGGTATGGAAATTAAAAAAGGAGAAAACCTGTTTGTGCTGGAAGCCATGAAAATGGAAAATATTATAAAAGCCCCTGCTGATGTCGTAGTTAAAACTATTAAAATTAAACCTGGGGATAAAGTAGAAAAAGGCCAGGTACTGATGGTATTTTGAGCTAATGAAAAAGCTATAAAATAGAAAAGGCTCTGAAAAATCAGAGCCTTTTCTATTTTATTATAATCCTTAACTACATTATTGTTTTGGGTTAAAGTCTTTTGCTTTTTTAACACTGTAGTGTGGTTTTCCTTCAGGGTGAATTTCAGGAGCACCTACCAATGTCATAGCACAACGGAATCCTACTTCAGCGCTTGCATCGCTCTCATCCATAAAACGACGCGTTGCAGGGTTTAACCAGAAAGCTAAATCGTTCCATGAACCACCTTTGTAAACCTTTGAGTGGTTATTTACTAAAGTTGTTGTACCATAAAGGTAAGTGTTAACCGTATCGCCATATCCTCTGAAATCGGGGCTGTAAGGTTTTCCGCTTAATGCATCTTTTTGAGCAGCCACCGGCAACGTTGGTGCATTACTATTAGCTCCAACTGCTGCGCCTGCTGTAGCAGTGTTAGGCTGTCCTGCTGCTGCCTGAGCTTGTTGCAGAGCCATTGCATCAGCATATTTCATTTTTCTGTTAGATGCTGCCGGATCTTTAATAGGGCGACCGTATTTATCTTTCGCATAGGTGCCTTTAGAAGCATCAGCTAAACGTTTGTTGGTAAATTCGTTACCACGAAATGGGTTAAAATCTTCAAAGTCTTCAAATGAAGCCTGACGATAAGTATCCTGAACCCACTCATTTACGTTTCCGGCCATGTTATATAAACCAAAATCATTTGGCTGATAAGATCTTACTGGTGCAGTAATATCAGCTTTATCATTCAAATAACCACCAACACCTGCGTTATCACCAGCACCACGTTTAAAGTTGGCTAAAATTAAACCACGTGTAGATCTCTTTGCTGAACGTACACCCATACCATTCCATGGGTATATTTTACCATCATTAATATTTTCAAACTGAGTGTTTCCAATAAGCGCCAAGGCAGCATATTCCCATTCAGCTTCTGAAGGCAAACGATAAGCTTGTTTTAATATACCGTCTTCCATACGTACTGGTCTAACCGGGGCTTTACCTTTTCCACCAGCATCTGGTTTAGCATTAGGACTAAGATCAGGCACCATTTTCTTGCCGTCAATCCCCTGTCCTTTGTATTGTCCGTTCAGGTAAATATCTGTATTAAATGGATCTTTGCTGGTTGAGGCTGGTTGAGCAGCTCCTTTTTTGCTGCCGTTCAAATCCTGCCAGGTCACCATTCTGCCTGTTTCTCTTAATATATTTTCGTTAGTACGATCGGTTCTCCAAACACAATAATCCTGAACCTGATCCCAGCTCACACCAACAACGGGATAATCGTTAAAAGCCGGATGCCTTAAATAATTGTCAACATAGGGTTCATTGTATGATAATGGTTTACGCCAAACCAAAGTATCAGGCACCGCATTGTAATACAATTCATGATCCTGGGGATAGGTAGCACTTATCCAGTGCAAATAATCCAGCCAGTCTTGATTAGCTACTTCTGTTTCATCCATATAAAATGATCCGACACTAACTCTGCGGCGCACGTTATTATAATCAAATGTAACATCCTGGTTGGCACTGCCCCCCATTACGAAAGTACCTCCTTCAATAGGAATAAGGCCAGGTCCGGGCGACGGATGGGTCTTTCTAAATTTCTCATAACCACCTGTTTTCTTGTCGTTATAAGTAATTCCAGTCTTTTCTGACTTTTGTGGCTTACTGCAGCTGCTCATTAGCGTTGCTGCACACAACAACACAACAGCAGTATTAGTAAAAAGTACTTTCATATTTTTACAATTATATTTAGAACGTAAATTTAAAACAATTTGCTATAAATGCCAGTTATTTTATCCAATTCTTTTAAGGAAACTAAACTTTTATTCCTCCTTTAACGGAAATTTAAGAAAATGAGTTTCATTATTCTTAATTTTTTTTACTTAAAAACTTATTTCTATAACAATACGTAATACACCCCAATAAAGCTTATTATTATTAAAAATAATAAACTAATTTGGCACAATGAAGTTGTTTTCTCTCCGAATCTCTATTTTTTTTATTTGCATTTTACTACCGGTGCTGGTAATGTCGCAAACAACAGTCGTCTATCCTAATACGGAAGTACCGTTCTTAAATCTAACTCCTGATTCACGGTCCGGAGCTATGGGAGAAGCAGGAGTTGCAATTTCACCGGATGTAAATGCCAACTATTGGAATCCTTCAAAACTGGCTTTTCTTACTAATGATGACGATGTTTCTTTATCGTATAGCCCCTGGTTAAGACAGTTAGTTCCTGATATTAGTTTGTCTTATTTAAGCTATGCTCATAAAATTGATGATCGTAACTCCATTGGTGCATCAATTCGTTATTTTAACTATGGTACTGTTGCCCTTACTGACGTTTCGGCAAACAGTCTTGGCTCATATACCCCAAGTGAATTTCAAATCAATGGTTCATTTGCCCGGAAATTCGGCGATGAGTTATCACTGGGATTGACCGCAGGTTACATTCACTCCAGTTTTTCGAGTTCTTCAAGTACCGGGCAAAACGGCAATCCCGCAAATGCCGTATCAGCAGGAGTATCTTTATTTTATACTAAACAAACACAAGAATTTGGCAACGACGCCGTTTTCTCGTTCGGTACCAACATATCAAACATAGGTTCAAAAATCAGTTATGATACCGATGGACCTAAATATTTTTTGCCAACCAATTTAAAAATCGGGGTTGCCAATACATGGAATCTGGACGACTATAACCAGGTTACATTAACGGTTGACTTTAACAAGCTATTAACGCCCACCCCGCCAATACGGGACGCAAACGGAAATATTATTGCAGGTAAAGACGACAATATATCAGTTCCTTCGGGAATTTTCTCATCATTTTCTGACGCGCCTAACGGCTTTACTGGAGAACTGCAGGAAATCACAGTTTCGCCAGGAGTTGAATACTGGTATAACCAACTGTTTGCATTAAGGGCCGGCTATTTTTATGAAAACGCCAACAACCCCGATAACCCTTATAAAGGAGGCTCGCATTATTTA
This sequence comes from Bacteroidota bacterium, assembly GCA_013286985.1. The sequence continues at coordinate 20,478 of JABDEQ010000010.1, forward strand.
ACCTTAGGCGTTGGTTTTAAATACACCCAGTTTAACTTCGACTTTTCGTACATAGCCGGTAATCAGCAAAACAGCCCATTGGCAAATACCTTACGTTTCACGCTAATTGCTAATTTTGGCGGCGAAAACAACAAGAATAAAAGATAATGGCAAAAATTAAAGTTGGGTTTGGCTTTGATGTCCATCAGTTAAAAGAGGGGCATCCATTTGTATTAGGCGGCGTTAATTTGGAGCATCACAGCGGCGCTTTTGGCCATTCAGATGCCGATGTTTTATTACATGCCATTTGCGATGCGCTTTTAGGAGCTGCCAATTTGAGAGATATAGGCTTTCATTTTTCCAATAAGGATGACCGCTGGAAGGGAATCAGCAGCCTTATTTTATTACAGCACGTAATGAAGTTATTAAGAGAAAAAGGCTGGGAAATAAACAATATTGATGCTATGGTTTGTTTGGAAGCGCCCAAAATAAACCCGCATATTCCGGCAATGCAAGTCAATATAGCAGCCGCGGCTGGCATTGACGCAGCAGATATCTCCATTAAAGCAACTACCAATGAGCAATTGGGCTTTATAGGCCGCCAGGAAGGCGTCGTAGCTTATGCTGTTTGTTTGATTGAGAAGATCTGATAAGTCTGGTCTCAATAACCGAAATGAAGTAAAATACTAAGACAAAATATTAAAGGGTCATTATACTAAATATAATGACCCTTTTACTTTCAGATTATTGCTCTACCGCTATGTCCTTCTTGATAACTACGTTACCTGTACGTTTTAACGCGCCCCAGCCGCTCAATTCGCCCTTGAGCGCCTTGCGGACTGACTTAAACAGTACATAGTACATTAACTGCCGCCATATAAAGCGTTGCGGAATAATGTAAACCAACTTCTTATAATCCTCCTTTTGCATCCAGAAAGCAATTATGGCTACCAAAAAGTCAATCAGTACAAAGGCGACATAATAGATAAGTATTCTACCGGGCTTATCGCCAAACAATCCGATTATCATAATTAAATCGGCCAATGGCGAGAATAATGGTAGTATAATCTGGAAGATCAGGATATTAGGCATACCCAGCATTCCAAAAAACTTATATTTTTTATTGAATAATGCATCTTTATTTTTCCAGAAGCTTTGCATTACCCCAAAACTCCAGCGGAAACGTTGCTTTAACAGCCCGTTAAGCGTTTCCGGCGCTTCGGTATAAGCGATGGCCTCTGCACAGTTTTTCACGATAAAACCCTGCTTCAAAATGCGCATCGTTAGGTCGCAGTCTTCTGCCAGTGTATCATAAGTAAACCCGCCGGCTTTATAAATAGCAGACTTGCGGAATGCACCAATAGCGCCGGGAACAACGGTAATGCTATTAATTAAATCAAAAGCACGCCTGTCCATATTTTGAGCCGTAATATATTCAATAGACTGCCAAAGGGTTATGAAATTATTTTCGTTACCCACCTTCACCGTACCTGCTACCGCTCCAATTTCACTATCGGTAAAATAGGTCATCAGGTGATAAATAGCATCGTCTTTTAACTGGGTGTCGGCATCAATACAAACAACAAACTCGTTTTTTGCGTGGCTTATTCCAAAATTAAGTGCCGATGCTTTCCCACCGTTTGGTTTGGTTAGCACCTGTATTAAAGGATGATTACCATAGGCGTTATTTATTAGGTCATATGTTTTATCTTTTGAACCGTCATCCACAAAAATTATCTCGAATGATGGATAATCTGTTTTAAGCAAACTTTCAATAGTCTTTAAAGCAGTAACCTCCTCATTATATCCCGGAACAATAATACTCACCGCGGGAAGCAGGCTTTTGTCAACTACTACCCTATCTATCTTTTTATTTTCGGCATATTGTCTTAATGCAAGTATCGCGATAAGAATTACCCTTCCTATTGCAAGGAATATAGCTGATAAAAACAGGTACAACAAAAACCAGTTACCATAGAAGTAAAATTGAATCAGCAAATTATACAGCGAGCCCAATACGCCCGAGTTAGCATCATCTTTTATAGGCGGCATCAAATCGGCCTTGGTTTTTCCTAAAACATCGGCTATGGTTGTAAATTTATATCCGTGGCTTTTAAAGTAGTGTATAATTTCGGGCAGTGCTTTTACTGTTTCTTCGCGGGTGTCGCCTCCGGCATCGTGCAATAGTAACATGGAGCCCGCATCTTTTTGTTTTATTACCCTGGCAATAATACTATCGGCTGTTACACCGGGCTGCCAGTCCCATGGATCAATAGATTCACCAATGTTAATATAACTTTGCTTACGGCTTTCAGCCACCGGTATAACCTCTGCCAATGTTTGTGGCTCGGCATCGGCGTTAAATGGTGGTCTGAACAATATGGTACTTCTGCCTGTAACAGATTCAATCAGTTTCCTGGTGGCATTTAGTTCAAGCTTTACCCTGTCGACACTGATAGTGGAAATATCCGGGTGAAAAAAGGTGTGGTTGCCAATTTCATAACCCTCATCATATTCGCGCCGAAGTATCTGGATGTTTTTTTCGGCCATTGACCCCACAATAAAAAATGCCGCCGGAACATGTTCGCGTTTTAATATATCTAATATTCGTGGTGTATAATCCGGATCAGGACCATCATCAAAAGTTAAAACAATTTTACCTGGCGCATAACCGTATTTTCTGATTACGTAACGGGTTGGCAATTTTATATAATGCTGATTGGTGATAACATAATTGGTAGTGTCCATGTGCACATCAATCTGCCCCGTCGTCGGTGTAGTTACCAGATCGAGTACCTCGCCGTCACCATCGTAAAAGATTTTGTTATTTAAACCAACTGAGGTTAACCGTTTAATATCAATACCGGTTTTTCTCAGGGAATCGATAGCTAGGTTTTTCTGGAAGAAGGTCCATAAACGTGGGTCTTCTGCACCAAGGCGCCACAAGGCAACACCGCCGGTTGCCCAATCATCCGCCATGCGTATAATGTTAAAATTGGTAGCTGCATCGGTAAAATAAACGGTATGCTCTAAACTATCCAGATCGAAATAATTATAGTGCAGGTTGGCAGAGGTTGGATCAAAGATGATTTTGCTCTTATTCTGCTGAGCGATACTAATAGCCTGTGCGTAGCCCATCGGTTTACCTACACTGCTTTCGGGCCAATCATAAGCGCCGCCTGCAATAGTTAAAATCACCTTTTCACTCGGTATGCGGGTACAAATATTATCCAAAATCTCCTCAACCCAATGTTGATTCGAAAGATCGCCGGCATTACTTCCTTCGTTGTGCTGATCAATAGCCATTACAAACAAAAAGTCGTTAATATGTTGCAGGCGCTCCAAATTAAAGGCATCATCATCAGGGATCACGTTTTGAGTAACCAAAAATCCTTTAGGGTGAAGTATAGAATAAAGGTCGTTTTCAAAAGCAATATAGTTTTTGCTGTTGATGTCCTTCATTTCATCAAAGTCGAGATTGATACCGTTAAACTTGTATCGTGTTAGCTGCTTTGCTAAATTATTAATGAATTGGGTACGAAGTCTTTTGCTTTTAAGAATGCGCTCTACATCCTTACTGTCATAACCGCCTTTTTCGTTGTTATAATTAACATAATTTGAAAGGGTTATTAATACTGGTTTTCTGTATTTGCGGTTCAGGTTTATGAGGCCGGTATCAATATTGGCGACCATAGTGTCGCGGCCGGGTGATATAAAAAAGCCCTCGCTTACAATCATATCCAGCCTTGATATGTACTGCTGTAGTGAATTATAAGCTTGCGGCTCCCAAGCCCTGTAAAATGCAGCATTAATACGATCTTTGTTATTGGGGCGCTTTAATTGGTGCAAATGGCGGGTATGGGCCAATTTCTGAATTTCGGCCTTGTCAATTTTGAAATCTTTGTATTTTTTTGATTTCTTTAAGTTATCAAGCTCCTCTTTAGTCAGTTTTTTTGCAACCGGGTTCAAATTTGGAAGACTTGGATATTGTTTGGATGTTACCGTAACAATTGCCGCCAGCACACTGCAAAAAAGCACTATGATTATAACACGGCTAAGCCATTTAAAACGTATCCATCTACCAGGGGTGTCAGTTTGAAAAACCTGTTTATCAGCCATTAAATTCTTCTAAATAAAGTATTGTTCAGGTATAAAGGTTACCGAAAAAGGATTGATATTATTTATGTGTTTTGATTTGTTCTATTGCCGAAAAATCAACACCGCATTTGCAATTGCTGCCACAGCTCTTTTTTGCAAATAAGTTTTTATACATCATTCTGCCCACATAAAATATGGCCGATGCAAAAAGTATGACTATTATAATTAGTTGAATATTCACGTCACAAATTTAATACAATTTACATATATACGTATAGACAATTAAAATAGTATTTGGTTTAGGTTAAAAGAGAGTCAAGAGTTAGCAGTCGAGAGTCTTCGGGCGGGAAAAAGTCAGCTTTCTTAAAGTCCCACTATATTGCTTGTTTCTTAACTCTTGTTTTTTGACTCTTGCTTCTTGCTTCCTGACTCTTGCTTCTTGCTTCCTGACTCTCGTCTTCACCTTTCCTGTAAACTTAAAACGGCCTGGTTTAAAAAATTAGGTATCATGGTTTGGTTGGTATGCGTGATTTTATCCGGATCATCAAGACATTCGAGCATTTCGTTGTATTTATCACGCCCGTGCTCTTTTACCACTTCCTGCTTTTTTTCTTCTTGCAGCAATATTGCGCGTATGCCGGTTGCCGTAGCTTCCGGATGAAACTGGGTTGAAAAAAAATAATCACTAAAGCGCACAGCCATCATAGCCCTGGGGAAATCGACGTGCGGCCGCTCCTTTTCAATGGCCAGCAATTGCATGCCCAAATCAGTAAACTTTTTTTCATTTGGGTTGATGACCTGCCATAGCCGCGAATCTAAAGCGTAAAAAGGATCATCCATATTTTCAAATACTGGCTCGTTAACAGCAGCATGCGTTTGATGAACAGGAACCACCCCGAAAGAAGGCGAATAACGCATATTTACATCACCGAGCTGGTATTTGCGGCACATTAACTGAAACGAGTGGCAAACAAAAAGACCGTGCTTTTTTTGTGTTGTGTTAGATAGATTATGATCCTCGAGCCTGTCAATCAACCCGAAATACTTTTTTTCCCATTCCGAGCCCTCGCTTTCTATCGGGTCGCCGGGGCCGCCGCTCGAAATGTAAATATCAAAGTTGGTATCAGGCACTTCCACTTTTTTACGGACATCAAAAACCTCGTAACTTAAATTCAGGCCTTTTTGAATTTTATAACGATCCAGTATTTGCATGAAACTGGTTATTGCGCCATTTTCAATGCCGTTGTAAAGATCAAGTATAGCTATTTTTACCGGTAGCTTTGAGGTTTTTATCATCAGTTAATAAGTTCCGTTTAGCAATTGCGACGTAATATAATCAACTACATCATTAAAATTGAAATTTTGCTAATAAACCTTTTAAATTATATTGATTCTTGCTACGGAAATCGCTTTTTTAATTTTTCTGGTGGCTTTTTCCATAGCGATGGGTTTAAAACCCATCGCTATAGCAGCAATTATCATAACCAACTCCATTCTGGCTCACTAAATTGATGAATATTTTGACAGCAAATTTTTAAAAGCAATTTCCGTATGATTCTTACTATGGATATTTGATATTAATGAAAGCAGGTGTGCTCTTTTCATATCCTTTTTTATTTGTAAGCGGCTTAAAACAATTCTATTTTTACCGCATGCATCATCCTAAAGAAAACCCGTGGAAAATTACCGGCGAAAAGGTCGCTTATGATAATCCATGGATCAATGTAACCGAATACCAGGTTTTAAATCCATCAGGAAATCCCGGTATTTATGGTAAGGTACATTTTAAAAACTTTGCCATAGGCGTTTTACCGCTCGATGATAATATGAACACCTACCTGGTGGGCCAGTACCGTTTCCCGCTGGAGCAATACAGTTGGGAAATGCCCGAAGGTGGCGGCCACCTGGATGTTGATCCCCTTGAATCGGCCAAACGTGAACTGCTGGAAGAAACGGGACTAAAAGCCGATAGCTGGATTGAAATACAACGTATTCATCTTTCTAATTCGGTAAGTGATGAACTCAGCATCCTGTACCTTGCCCGCGGATTAAAGCAGTTTGAAGCCGAGCCGGAAGAAACGGAGCAATTGCTTGTACACAAATTGCCTTTCGATGAGGTGTATCAAATGGTTTGCCGTGGCGAAATTACCGATGTTATGACCGTTGCTGCAGTTTTAAAAGTACGCATACTTATTTTAGAAAACCAGTTATAAATTTTATCCCATTTCCGAAAAAAACCTAACTTTGAGGCTTTTATGAGAAAGTTTTTAGGCTATATTTTATCTCCATTTGCCATTCTTGCATTCTTTTTGGTGCTGCTTGTATTTCAACCTATTCAGTGGGTATGTTACAAACTGTTTGGCTACACCGCACACAAACGATCTGTTGATTTATTAAATCTCTGTTTGTTGCGGACCTTTAATATTTTGTTCAACAGGGTGATTTTTATTAACAAGCAGAATTTACCAGTAGGCCGCCCCATGATTTTTTTGGCAAATCACCAAAGCCTGGGCGATATTCCACCGCTTATTTATTATTTGCGTAAATACCATGCAAAGTTTATCTCAAAAATTGAGTTAACCCGTGGCATTCCTTCTATATCGTTCAACCTGAAATATGGCGGCGGAGCTAATATTGACCGCAGCGATTCCAGGCAATCAATAGCCGAAATTATTAAACTGGCTACGCGGATGAAAGAAAACAACTGGTCGGCAGTGATATTTCCGGAAGGAACCCGCTCAAAAGACGGGCAGGTAAAAACTTTCCATGTTGGCGGTATTGCTACTATGCTAAAAAAATGCCCTAATGCATTACTGGTTCCCATTGCTATTAACAATGCCTGGAAAATGGTTCAATATGGTTATTACCCGCTAAGTACATTTGAAAAAATGACCTGGACGGTACTTGAACCCATAGAACCCAATGGCAGGCCAATGGAAGAATTAGTTTTGGAGGCAGAAAACAGGATAAAGGAAGCGTTGGGGCAGTCCTAAGTCTTGAGTCCTAAGTCGTTAGTCTTAAGTTAATACTACTTTTGTTATGACTACCAAAAAACCACTTCAGACTAAGGACTAAAGACTTTACTCAAATATTCTTCCCGTCAATAACTTTGAAAAACTCGTCGCGGTAGGTATCCCCCACCGGGATAATTTTATCACCAATGAAAATACGGCTGCGCTCAATACTGTCAATTTTATTGATGGATACGATGTACGATTTGTGTACACGCATAAAGTTTTTTGCGGGCAGGGCGTCTTCCATCTTTTTCATATTCTGTAGGGTAATAATACGCTCGGCCGTAGTAAAAATGGAGATGTAATCTTTTAGTCCCTCAATAAAAAGGATATCGTTTAAATAAACCTTCTGTATTTTATGCTCCGTTTTAACAAAAATAAAATCGCTTAAAAAGTCCTGCTGTGGTTTTTGTACAGGCTCGGGCTGTAGTGGTTTTGCTGCGGGTTGTATAATTCCCTGTGCCTTTTGCACCGATTTAAAAAAACGATCAAAAGCAATAGGCTTTAATAAATAATCAATTACATCCAGCTCGTAGCCTTCCAACGCATATTGCGGGTAAGCGGTTGTTAAAATAACCTTGGCCTTACCGTTAGCTATACGCAAAAACTGGATGCCTGTAAGCTCGGGCATTTGAACATCCAAAAAAACCAAATCAACATTACCTTCCTGTACCAGGGTAAGCGCTTCAATAGGGTTGGTTGTGGCTTTTATTAACTGCAAAAATGGGATCTTTGATATATAATCTTCCAAAACATGCAGCGCCAATGGCTCATCATCAACTATAATACATCTGATCATCTTATAAAACTAATGACAATTCAACGGTATAAGTGTCCGTTTCATCGCGTACATCCAAATTATATTTACCGGGATAAAGCAAATCCAGCCGGCGCTTTACGTTATTTAACCCTATTCCGCCCACTTCATCGCGGTTGTTACGATGCTTTTTGTTTTGCATATAAAAATGCAGGTGCGAATCTTCCACATCAATCAGCAATCTTATAGGGGTTAAAGCATTGTTTGCCACACCATGCTTAAAGGCGTTTTCAATAAAGGCAATAAGTAATAGTGGTACAATTTTCTGGTGATCAACCTTCCCTTCTACCTTATAATCAATATAAGCCTTGTTCCCGAATCTTATTTTTTGAAGGTCGATATAATTCTGTAAATATTGCAATTCTTTTTCCAAATCAACCTTGTTATCATTACACTCATATAGCATGTAACGCATAATTTCGGATAGTTTTAGTATCGCTTCGGGCGTTGTTTCTGATCGCTGGTAAGCAAGCGAATAAATACTATTTAAAGAATTGAACAGGAAATGAGGATTGATCTGTGATTTTAAAAAAGCCAGTTCTGCGGTAAGCCGTTGGTTCTCCAGGTCGCGCTGAATACGTTCATTCAAAAACCAATCGATAATAAATTTCAATACCGCACTTAAAAACAAAAAGATAAGGCTGGTGAATATGGTACTTAAAAAATAAGAGCCAAAGCTTACCGTTTCTCCTTTCATCCGGGTTAATACGATACCCTTAAAAATAAGCGCAACGCCATATTTAATGAATCCATAAACAATAATGGATATCACTACCGCTATTGCGTAAAAGCTATACCGCTTTTTATCAAAAAACAGTGGTATAAAAAGGAGGTAGTTGAGGTAAAATAAGCTGATATTGATAATAGGATACAGTAAAAATATTACCAGCAGATCTTCGGTGGTAAATTTTTCATTGTTACGGGCAACAACTAAAAAAAACGATATCAGTACTATCCAAAAAAATATATGCCAGAATATTTGCCAGCGTTGTTTCATTACACCTAAATTAATATTTTAAGCAGCCAAACGGTTATTATTTATATATAGTCGGTTGCTTTGTCGATGAACGGGCGTTTAATTCCGACGAACAGGCGAATATGGGTAAACATCCGTTCATCTACAAATCCTGTGTGTTGGTCTAATACTTTTTAGCATTAAAAAAAATAGAATTTTCTTTGTATCATCAAAATCGCAGAAGATGAAAAAGCTGATCACAAACTCAAATCCTTTTATACTGTTACTTGTTCCTGTAATGTTTGCACTTATAATGGGTGTAAGTTACCAGTTTCAGCAAAAAAGAGCATCGATAGTCGGTACAACCGTGCATGCAACATCACTTTTTTACAAAGGCGTATCACTGGTAAAAACTGTGTGTGCCGTAGCTAAAGAAAAAGTATGGTAATTAGTACCGAGGGCCTAACCTTTACCTTTGGTCATCAGCAGGTTGTAAAATCACTTTCGCTGAACGTGCCTGAAGGAAGCATTTATGGTTTTTTAGGGCCTAACGGTGCTGGTAAAACTACTACTATAAAATTACTAATTAACCTGTTGCAAATGCAGGAAGGCAGTATTCGCATTTTTGATAAAGATCTGAAAAGCAACCGGATAGAAATCCTATCGCAAATAGGCTCATTGATTGAGCAACCTGCCATTTACGCACACCTTACCGGAAAAGAAAACCTGCTTAACCGCGCCTTGCTTTTACAGGTGCCGGCCCAGCGCGTTGATGATATGCTTAAACTGGTGCACTTAACTGATGCCGCAAATAAAAAGGCCGGGCAATATTCATTAGGAATGAAACAACGACTGGGCATAGCCCTGGCACTATTGTCGGACCCTAAACTGTTGATTTTAGACGAACCTACCAATGGGCTCGATCCTAATGGCATTATTGAAGTGCGCGAACTGCTGATCAAGCTGGTTACACAACATAACAAAACTGTTTTTATATCGAGCCATTTGCTCGCCGAGGTTGAGCGGATGGCTACTCATGTGGGCATTATTAATTATGGCGAGCTATTGTTTCAGGGAAGTATAAAGGATTTGGAGGGACTGAGCCAGCCACTGGTGCAAATTGAAACAGATAACACAGTTGATGCTGCTAACTTTTTAACCCGCAACCATTTCAACATAACCGAAGTTAACGATCATCATTTTTTTACGCCCTATACATCCAAACAACAAATGGGCGAAATTAATGCGCTGTTAAATAAAAATGGTTTCACCATTTACAGTATCAGCAAACAACACAAAGACCTGGAGAAATTATTCCTGGATATTACCCAAACCGCCTGAGCCATGAAAGGATTTATACTATCATTCCGGTCTGAATTTTATAAAACACGCAAAACAATGGGCTTTTGGAGCGCGGTATTATTGCCTTTGCTGCTTTGCCTGTTATTGTTTATTGGTTTTTTTAATAAAAGCGATCAGTTAACCCAATTGCCTGGCATTATGCTTTGGATGCGTTTTGCCGGCGCTATTTTAGCCGTAATGGGATCATTATTGCTCCCAATGCTTATTATTTTTATAGCCTACTCTGTAAACAGTATTGAACACAAGGCAGATACCTGGAAAACCTTATTTAGCCTGCCTATTTCAAAACTTTCGGTTTATGCAGCCAAGTATTTTTACGCTTTTTTCCTGGTGTTTTTGTGCCTGGCCCTGTTTGTAGTTTTTACGCTTGGTTTCGGTAATTTATTAAGCGTATTAAAACCGAGCTTAAAATTTACCGAATACAATATAGCCAACACACTATCACACTTATACTTTAAACTGTTTCTTTCTTCATTAGGGATATTATCTATCCAGTTTTTGCTGAGCCTTTTATTCCGCGATTTTTTGAAGCCGATGGGAATTGGTTTTATCTGCACCATAACCGGAGTGATACTGGCATCCAATAACTGGACATATGCCTATTTGTTCCCTTATTCGCACCCGATGATGGCGCTTAAAGCTTTGCAGCAGGGAAAAGAAGCACATCAAGGCAGTATGCCGCAAATGACTGTAGATATGTTTACCAAAGATACCTGGGTAAGTTTGGCAGTAGCTGTAGCCGTATTTATTATCGGGTACTTTATTGTTTTGAAGAAGAGCGTGAAATAGTTATACCGCTGACAATCAACAGAATAATTTCATTCAAGCAAGTGTTCACGATGTTCACGGCGTTCATGTGTTCATTTTTGAACACCCGTATAATCCGTTCAAACTTATCTCACCGGCTTCGGAAACACAGGCAAGCTTTCGTGTCCATCAGCATCTACAGATTGCACCGCGAACAGGTAATTGTCTTTTGAATAAGCAAGGGTTACCGTTGTATCTGTAACATAAAATTTCTTTTCCCAATACGGGCTTATGGTTTCGCGCATCAATACATAATAACCAACCGGTTTTTTGCCGGTAGCCTGAGTTTCCCATTTTAGAGTAGTTTTATTGGTTAGGCCGCTGGTCACTATGCCCACATTTTGCGGTTCGGCTGGTGCGAGGGCCAGATTGGCTAGTACCGACAAGTTCATCCGGGCTACTTTCTGTACGTAGTTAAAATCAACAAAGTCGGGCAAATCACCATAGTCAACACCTTTTTCAGTACGAATATCCTGGTGCTGACGGGTAAAATCTTCATTCATCTCCGTAAACCGCACTGCGGTAAACCCTTGTTGTAAAAAAGGTACGTGATCACCTCCGCGCAGGTAACGGTCGCGGCGATAAATCAACTTTACATCCAGTTGATCAACATAGCGTTCGGCAATTTCCTTTGTATAGCGGGCCAGCTGGCGCGATGGGCTGTCATTTTCACCACCCAGGGCAATCAGGCTTGCTATTTGTTTTTCATTACCGGCAGCAGTTGACGGAATGCCTTCGCTAAATACACGAACGCTGCGGTTATCCTTCAAATCAGTTTCCATACCGTGGGTATTGCCCACAATATCATTGTTTAACATGGCGTCAACATTCCAATTTTCGGCTTTGGCTCTTTTAGCAACATTGGATGAGCCGTACAAACCCTGCTCCTCGCCTACCACCGCCATAAAAATTATAGTAGCCGGGAATGAGCGTTTGGCCATTACCCTGGCCAGTTCCATAGAAACTGCTGTTCCCGAGGCATCATCATTGGCACCAGGTTCAACTGCATTAGCGTTCATTACATTGGTTACCCTTGAGTCATAGTGGCCCGAAACAATATACACCCGGGTATCGTTTGGATCGGTGCCTTTTAAAATGGCCAGTACATTTTTCAGGTGTACCGGGTTATCTACCCTTTCGCCTTTGGGCTGGGTAAAGGTATCGAACTGGACAGTCATCCTCCCACCCGATTCGGCAGCGTATTTTTCCATTTGGGCCTTTATCCAGTTGCGGGCAGCGCCACTGCCTTCGGTTTTGCTGGTGGTATCACTTAAGGTATGGCGGGTTTTAAAACTTACCAGCGTCCGTATATTGGCTTCTATGTTTTTGGATGATACCTCATCAACCATTTGTTTGATAGATTGATCCTGCCTGATAATGGTTTGTGCATTTACCTGCAAAAAGAACAACGCGGGGATAAACAAAAAAAAGTATTTCATGAATGTTTTTTATGTTGATTTTTATATTTCTTCTTCCTCCTGCATCACATCCCCAACCTGTTTAAAATTACTTTTTACAAAGTGACACCAATCGCATTCTTTTTTGCCGCAACCGGTGTTAAAGTCATGAGCCATAATTTTCTGATAAACAGTTTTTATCTGGTCGGTAACGGCTTCTGTATCTTCGGGGGTAATTATTACTTTTTCTTTGTGATATTCGCCTTCATCAACGGGCTCTACAAACTCAAATAAAGTACTTACAACCTCCCAATCTAAAGATTGGTCATTATCTATCAAGATCTTATAAAATACCGCCTGGCGCCAATAATCACCGCCGTTGGAGTCTTCATCATTTGGTCGCAGAAATTTATCTTTGGCATATTTTAATTTACCCGTCTTATAGTCGACCACGGTAGCGTGTTTGCCTACAAATTCCACCTTATCCAGGTTACCTTTTACTGGTACACCCTCAACCTCTACATTTTTAATGCTTCGTTCGGTAACCGCAACTTTGTTCCATACATGTATATTCTGATTGTAGTAGTCGGGCAAAATCTTTTCACCGTAATCCATCCGGAGTTTAAATTCTTCTTTGGTAAAAGAGTCGCGGTTGCGGTACATATACCAGCGAAACTCCTTCATAAAATCATCTGTTAACGGAAATTCATTACCATCATCTTTCAAATGCTTAAAGGCTTTGTTTAAAGCCCAGTGAACCGCCTGCCCAAAGGTAGCAGATGGGCTTTTGCCGGATGGCACTCTTATTAAACACTGAAAATAAAAACGCAGCGGGCAATCCAGGTAATTACTTAAATGGGTAACTGATAGTGTATAGTTTTGTAGTAATTGATCAATGTAGTTTTTATCCAGCAATTCTATTTTAGGTCGATCTTTTTCGGTAAACTGAATAGCCATAAATTCCAGCATGGCTGCCTCGGCCACCTTTGGATATTGCAATTTCAGGTGCGTATCGGCCAATATCTCCCCAACAAATTGAGATGCCTCCTGATCCTTTCCATTTTTATCGCGACCGGCAAATGAGATGGACAAGCATTGTTTGGCGCGGGTTAAAGCAACATAAAATAAGCGGCGTGCTTCTTCACGCTGGGCTATTTCATCATCGGGGGCCTGTGTTAAGGTATCGGGATAGCTAAAACCATAATTCCGTCCCTTGCTGTCCCATATTTTTTTATTGGCGCCGATAAGAAATACATGTTCAAACTCCAGACCTTTTGATCCGTGGGCGGTTAAAAAATTGATGCCGTTTTCCGAAAATATAACCTGGTTAAGTTCCAGCCTGATTTTATTTTCTTTCATTAATTGAATAATGGCAATCAAATCCGCCAATTTAATCTCTGGATTTTTTCGGCTCTCATCTTTCAAAAAATCAAAAAAATTGGTAAGTACCTGCATATACCAACCTTTATTGGGTTGCTGCATAATATATTTGAGTATACCCATTTTGGCTATTACCTGCTGAAAAAGCTGCTGCAGGGTATTGCTGACCGAATATTTCAACAATTCATCAATATCATTAATCAGAAATTTCATTCGCCTGTCTTCTGCCTGGTCAAATAGCCCGGGCTGAACCGGAGTTTTCATTTGACTGATGTAGCGCCGCATAGAAGTTTTAGGCACACCATTGCGCGAGGTTGTAAAATTTTCTTGCGCAACGGCAACACTTGCCTTTGCTATTTCAATAGCAGGGATATCAAAAAAATCATAATGCAAAATCTCAAACAGCAATTCATCGCCGCTATACGGCGAATCCATTTCCATTGCCAGATAGCGCATAATATTGATGATCTTCTCGCCGAAGGGCAAAGTGAAAATATCTATTTTACGTTTGGTGTTAACGGCAATGTTCTGTGTGTCCATAAATTGAACCAGGTCTTCTACCTGGCTATGGTTACGGTAAATTACTGCAATTTCGCCGGGCTGGGTTCCTTTTTCCAATAGATGCTTAATCTGCATGGCCACATCAACCAGTTCCTGATCGGGGTTTTCATACTCGTTGATAACAGGTGCCACCGCCAAATGATTAAAGCGGGGATGCGCAGCCTGCAGGTTTTTATCAAGGGCCAATTGAGTAGTCAACCGTTCGCGGTTATTGTTAATTAGGGCTTTTGAGATGTCCAGAATCTGCTGATTAGAACGATAATTCTGCTTTAGCACCACAGTGTGCAGCGAGCCAACATAATCATTCGCAAAATCAAGGATATTCTTCATGTTGGCACCCTGAAACTTAAAGATCGACTGGTCATCATCACCCACCACAAAAACGTTTGGAATATCCCAGTAATTAAGAATAAACTTTAACAGCTCATTCTGCGAGCCGCTGGTGTCCTGAAATTCATCTACCAGGATATATTGATAACGCTCCTGATAACGGCGCAGTAGTTCTTCATTTTCACGAAAAGCCTTTAGTACCCAAAGAATCATATCGTCATAATCATAACGACCACGCTCTTTCATCTTTTTATCAAAATTGCGATACTCACTTACTGCTGCAAGCAATTTTTTCATGGTATCATTTGCCTTATCAATTTCGCGCTGATTAGGATCGCCGGCTTTAATCCCTTTGGTGGCATTAGCCCGTTTGTAAAAAAAGCCATCGCGCAAATGCAGGTCCGTTAAATATTCGTTTACTGCTGCATTAATAAGTTCCTCGTTCCAATCCTCCTTTTTCATAGTCGAAAAAAGATCTTTCAAACGCGGGGCATCATAATAAATTTCGCCGGTAAAGCGCTTTAACAGGTGGTCGTTTGGAAATTCATCAACCAGTTCCCTGAAAAGCATTGCCGATTCCAGATCGGATAATGCCTCGAGGTTCAGTTTGCCAAAATAATCCAGGTTTTCCTGAATAATTTCATTGCAAAAAGCATGGAAGGTATAAATGTTTACCCGATAGGCATCGGGACCAATAAATTCAAAAAGGCGCTTGCGCATGGCAACGGCACCAGCATCTGTATAGGTTAAACACAAAATTTCATGGGCATTGGCATCGGTTTCTAACAATATTTTACCAATGCGGGCAGCCAATATCTGCGTTTTACCGGTTCCAGGACCGGCAATTACCAGCACCGGACCGTCCATTTGATTAACAGCAGCCAACTGTTCGGGGTTTAACTGCGCTAATGCCTGTTGAAATTTCTCGTTGTATTTATTGGGGGTAGATTGCATGAATTAAATGTAATAACTATAAAAAGCCAAAATGCATGGTTTGTCTGCCATACGTAATGCTTCGTGATACCAATAAATTGGCATTATAAAGGTGCGTAATTTTTAAATATTGTTAACGCCGGGGCGTTTGGATGTTCATTTAAGAACGGTTTGTTTCAATTTTTCACAATTGCCCTCATCGGGTAAAATTCATAGGTATTTATTTTAGTTGCCGGATCTTCTGCAATAAATGCTTTAACCTCATCTTCATCATTCGCCTCTATTACTCCAAATCCGTAAACTTCTTTAGGATCAAGTATCGGTCCAAAAACGACAACCTTTCCTTTATCCATTAAAGTTTTCCAATAAGCAACATGCTGATGCATAACCGCCCGTTCTTCGTCTGTCATATCTTGTGCAAAAGTTGGGCGATTGGGAATAAGTTTCAATGCATAATATTTCTTGTCCATAGCCTTTTTTATCATTAAAGATAAAGCATTTATGTGAGTTTTGACAGAGCCACTATATCTTTAACTTCCACAATTTTCTTATCATAACCAAACCGGGTAACGTTAATCATTGCCAAACCAAGCTCGGCCAGCGTGCTTACAAAATTCGGAAATACCGCACGAAAAAAGGGATACATCCAGCTTAAATATTTATAATAAGGCAATACATTTTTTAAGCCTTTTGTGGGATGCATATAACCGGGGCGGAAAGCAAATACCTGTTTAAAAGGCAATTTCATCAAATCATTTTCAGTTTTTCCTTTTACTCTTGCCCACATAGAACGGCCCTTTTCGCTGCTGTCTGTACCACCGCCCGAAACATAGCAAAAAGTCATATCATGATTCAATTTACTGAGCGTTTGAGCTACATGCATAGTTAATACATAGGTGAGTTTGTAGTATTCAAACTCCTTCATTCCTACTGAAGACACACCCAGGCAAAAATAGCAGGCATTATATCCTGATAGCTGATCTTCAATGGCCGATAGATCATAAAAATCAAGATGTATAATTTCTTTAAGCTTTGGATGAACTACCCCGCAAGGCTTCCGGTTGATTACCAAAACGGATTCTACATTCGGATGAAGCAAACATTCGTGCAATACACCTTCGCCAACCATTCCGGTGGCACCGGTGACAATTGCTTTTATTTTCATATTATTTTCCATGGTATTTGTATTTGGTACGAAACGAACATAGCGGTATGGTAAACCCATACCGCTATGTAACTGTACAAATTACGGCTAAATTTTCAAAAATTTGCTTCCTGCAACCCGTATAATTAATTATAACCAAAAACTGTAGCCTATATCAACCGTACCGGCACCGGTATTATTTTTTCCGTTGGCAGTTCCTTTTTGAATGTTAAGGAAACCATAATTGCCACCGCCTTCTATAAATATAGAACTCTTTTTGAACTTATAAGCGAAGCCTACATTACCTTCAAAGCCTACGTTTATGGTATGTATCTGATCTTTAATATTCTGGTCGTTATTAAACGATTGCGGCCCTACGGGTAAAGGCTGCGTACCGGCAGGGTCTGTATAAAAATCGCTCGAGCCAGTGGTTATTTGATGTGCATATACCAGATAACCTAAAAACGGCCCAGCGTCAACATAAAACCTAAATGGCGACGACTTAAAATTCCAACCAAATTTGGCAAGAATAGGGAGCATCAGGTAATTTAATTTGGCGGTACTATTATAAGTTGCATAAAGATAGGTGGGTGACTGGCCCGGCGGGTACATCGCTGCAAATGCCGCGGGGGTAGGAAAAGCCTGCAAGCCATCTTTTTTGCCACCTTGTGATGAATACTCGATCATAGGCTGAATGGAAAACAGTTCAGAAAATTTAAACTCGGCAAATATGCCAGCGTCAACACCCTCCCGTGAACTATAACCCGTATTAAGCGGATTTTCGTTACTGCCGCCGGCGCTAAGATTAGGGATACTAATCCCTCCTCTAACACCCAACGCGACATTTTGTGCATCAGCTTTTAAAAAAAACAAAGTAAAAAGTAAGATAAGTGAGTAAAAAATTAATTTCTTCATGATTTAAAGGTTTTAGAGTTAAACAAAAAGCACTTAGAAAAAAGAAAAACTGTTAACACAAGTTAACAATGATTATACACAAATAAAATTACTAATAGTTTTGAGCCTTAGGCGATTGCAAATATTACACAAATATGAGAAATAGTTAAATACTAAACTATTGGTTACAACCTTAGTCCTAAACCAGTTGTAAACAAGGAATTTACAGTTACGGGCAATCTACCCTCAGGTTTCATCTGCCTGGTTATAACCTTTACGGCGGCCCGTTGCAAATCGTCGGTCATTTGGTAGCAGGCCAGCAGTGCTCCGCATTTTTCAATTCCGGGTAATCCGGCTATAGTGTAGGCGTTTGCGAAAACTGTGATTACGGTATTGTTATGAACTGCAACTGAGCTTATAAAATTTTTAACGTTATTGCTATAGTCCAGTTTGCTTGCGGGGCGTAAGCGAGTATCGTTTATACTTATATACACCTGGCTAAATTGCTGTAAAGTTTTCAATAATGCTTTCAGCTCACTTTCGGGAACATCTTTTCCTACTGTAAAAATGTTGCTTATGGGATATGCCCTCGCCATTTCCTGCTGAAAAACGGTTGGTTTGTCAACCCCAATACTAACAATGGCTGTTCTTTGCAATGCGTCCATCTGCAATGATGTACCGGTTCCTTTTAACAGCGTAACAGCGGCATCGCTTAATTGCTGCACCAGTTCTGCTGTAGCAGGGCGATTAAGATCCCTCACTAAATTATCGGTTGATACCTCCTGATAGTTATTTAAACCGGCCCAATATTTGGCAGCCAGTATTTTTTTTACGCGGGCATTAAATTCGGTTTCGGAAATCTGATCCCTGCGCACAACCTTGCGGATTAGCTTTATAGCCAGTTCTGAATTTTCAGACAGCTCAATAACATCATTTCCAGCCAGGAACGCTTTTACGTCAGCTTCTCCTTTAGGAAAATATCTGGTAACGGCCTTCATCTCCATTGCATCAGACACTACCAGCCCTTTAAAATTCAACGAATCTTTTAATACGCCCGTTACAATTTTTCTGGATAAGGTTGAAGGCAGTTTTTTGGTGCTATCCAGCGCGGGTATGTCCATGTGTGCTATCATTACGCCGCTGATGCCTGCCTTTATCGCCTCGCGGAAAGGATATTCTTCTAACGAATCTAATCGCTGACGGGTAAATGGCAATAAAGGCAAATCAAGGTGCGAATCGACATTGGTATCGCCGTGGCCGGGAAAATGCTTTGCGGTGGTTAACAGCCCGGCATCCTGCATGCCTTTCATATAGGCTATGCCTTTTGCGGCTACATTATATTTATTGTCGCCAAATGAGCGATAATTGATCACCGGGTTGTTTGGATTATTGTTGATATCTATATCGGGCCCAAAATTCATTTGCATGCCCAGCCGCTTAAAATCAAAAGCAACTTCCTGCCCCATTTTGTAAATCAATTTATTATCCTGCACTGCGCCAAGTGTCATTTGGTATGGATATGAAACTGTTGAATCTAATCGCATGCCTATACCCCATTCGCCATCCATTGCAATAAGAAGGGGTACACTAACCAATTTTTGATACCGGTTAATTAAATTTGCCTGTCGTACCGGCCCCCCCTGAAAAAATACTAAGCCACCAATCTGCTCATCGCTAATCACCTTTGCAACCGAATCTTCATAAGCCAGCCCTTTATCAGTATGTGCACGCACAAAAAATAATTGGGCTATCTTTTTTCTGCGGTTCATTTTTTTGAAAACAGAATCAACCCAATGGTTTTGATGGTTTAGCGATTCTATAAAATCATCCTTTTGCCCAAAAACATTTAGCGAAATAACACTTAGTATAATTACAAAAGCACATTTGATGAGCCTCTTAGATATTTTCATAGTTCAAATGTAGCTTAATCCCATTTTCAACGCACACTTTTTTTATTAAGACAGGTTGATTTTATGTAAAGAAAATATCAC
Organism: Bacteroidota bacterium; assembly: GCA_013286985.1. The sequence goes on from JABDEQ010000010.1 coordinate 40,140, forward strand.
AAACTAAATACCTGATTGTCATGTTACCAGTGAAACAATAGTTAAAAAATCAAGTTGCAAATAAACCTTTTTATCAAATTTCACTCTATGGGTATATTAAACAAACATTGTATGAAAAAAATTATCTTTTTTGCTATATGCCTGCTGGTTGCAGGCTCAGTGAGCGCGCAAGGTTATTATTATGGCCCCCGTCCGGTACGTCGCCCGCCACCGCGTCGTCAGTCTGACGATTTTTACAAAGTAAGAGTTGGCATAACCGGCGGTTTAAATATAGCCGATGCTTACAGTGCTTATAACCCAGGTTTTACAATGGGCTCAATAGCCGCTTTCAATGTTGGTTTAACTTTGGATGTGCCAATTGCTTACCCGCTATCATTTGAGCCCGAGGTATTATTTTCACAAAAGGGTTATACTGCTCAAACCAGCGACGGTAACTTTACACAACGCGCTAATTTTATCGACGTGCCTTTGTTAGCTAAATTCCGATTATCGCCTTTTGTTAATTTTGTGATCGGGCCACAGATTTCATTCCCGATATCAACCAGCAATACTTACGACAATGGCTTTACACAAACTGCACAGGAGAATTACAATACCACATCTGACAGCCCTGTTTTGGGTGGCGTAGTAGGTGTTGGATTTGATTTGAACAGAAATGTTGAGTTGCGTTTCAGATACACCTATGACTTCCAGGAAACCAACGATAACAGCTACTACATTCCTGGTTACCGTAACGAAACCTGGCAAATTGGTTTAGGATTTAAGTTCCAATAAAAAAATTCAAATTTCATAAAAAAGACCGGCGCTGATTAAGCGCCGGTCTTTTTGTTTTTATTGATCGCATTACAAAAACAAAAAAAATATTTTAATCTGGCAGATGGTTTTTAGGATGCCCGGCTTTGTATAAAAGGAAATCGCGATTGGGTTCATAATGATTATCAGCAGTGTAAGGCGCTTCAAATAATTCACCAATTAAATCCTTGCGCACAAAAAATGCATTATTGCCCGTAAACACACAACCTACCAGGCAGTAGCCTTTTTCTTCGCCAAGTTTTTGAAGGGCCAGCAAAGATGCTCCGTAATAACTGGTTTTGTCCCACACTCTGGCAGCGTCGTATTTAACAACAAAATGAGTATCCGGTCTAAAAACAGAGTTATATTCAATAGCAACTACCCGGGGCCTGTATTTTTCTATAGCTTTCCATACATAGTAATCGTTATAATCTATATCAATTGAAAGAAGATCGGGTTCAACGGGCGTGTTTGCTTTGCCAAAAAGCGATTCAATATTTTCGGCTGTGATAAATTCATTCTGAACTTTCAAGTGCCCGTTATCAATTAAATCTTTAAATCGTGCGGTTATTTGTTTATAATATTTAGCGCTACCCTCAATCCATAATCCCGACCAATTTTTATAAAGCAAGTTGATTGAATTACACTCCAGTCCATTTTCAACTCCAAATTCAATAAAGTATTTATTGGTTGAGCCTATCCTGTTAAATATTTCGCTTATAATACCATCTTCACCGTTTTGAGAGAAAACCTGGTACTCGAATTTATTCAGGCGTTTTGAACTAATATATTTCGGGTTGGAGAATAAATGATCGGATAGAAACTGGTTAACCTTAATTCCTTTTTCATCCTCCTTCCTCCTTACAATATGATTTAAGTTATTTCGTATTTGCGTTATTCTTTTTATAAAGTTCAGACCCATGTTCAGATAAGTAGTCCGGTAAAATAAGTTTAATTGGGCTAACCAATGTTAAAAATATAATATTAATTAGTAAAAATTTATTTATTAGTTGACGGCCAGTAGTTTAAAATAATTTCATCAACCTTAACTTAAAAAACTAAATGTCGCGGCTTGTTTAAGCATTGATTTCGCAAAGCGCTTAATTCTTTTTTTCAATGAATTTTCCTTTTTTCTTATTTCATCAATATGGAAATCAAGATTCATTATAAAGAGATCAGCCCTTTTTTCGGGGACAATAAATGTGGGGTGAGTTATTTCTTCAATTTCCGATAATGGTACATTTGCAAATGCATCATCAACATTGATAGTATGAGTTGCATTATTGCCAAAACCAATATTGGAAATCAGGTTTTCATTAGGAATGATATTAAGCCCGTTATTGAAAAAATTAATAAAATCGAGCGGATACGCCCATGAATTAATTTTACCGGCTTTAAGTCCTTTAAAAATGTTTACCCAACTGTTAACCACCAAGGCATCACCATATATGTTTCCAATCTGATCTCTCACCTCTTGCTCATTATATTTATTCAAATTTTTATCATATTCATTCCAAACCCTTCGCCAGCTGGCCCATCCCCATACATGTGTTCTGTTTGAAAAATAATAAGAAGCATTTCCCCATTTTTTCCCTTGTTGTAAATTACAACCGGTAATATGTCTTACGCGCGCATCATCACGGTATTTTTCGAGCAGGGTGTCGCAAAATTTAAAAAAGCTGTCTGCCGGCAGGCAATCATCTTCTAAAATTATACCTTCTTCTTCGTGATCAAAAAACCAATCTACCGCTGATGAAACGCCATCTTTACAGCCTTTGTTCTTTTTATTAAAAAGCGTTTTAACCTCACACTCCCAATCAATTTGTTTAACAATATCCCTGGTTTGTTTACATAGTAATTTATCCGTTTCAACCCCTTCGCGTGGTGCATCAGCTGCAATATACAGGCGCTTTGGCCTGGCGGCTTTTATCTGCTCAAATACTGCTACCGTAGTAGCAGGCCTATTAAATATAACAAACAATACTGCCGATTTTGTTTGATACGGGGTATGGTAAAGTTGGGGCATAGCTGTTCCTTTTACACTTAAACTTCAAATAAAACTGAAAGTTTAATGGAAACGTATAAAAATAAAGTAACAATATTGTTAGATTATCTTACACGGCTATAAGCCCCTGAAATGGCAGGAAATATGGATTATTTAGCTATGAAACTTTTTTGTTACACACTGTTAATCAGCATTAAAAGTCTGCATATCTATCAGTCTTCTATATAAACCGTTGTTAGTAATCAGCTCCTGGTGATTACCCTGTTCAACTATTTTTCCATTTTCCAATACCACAATAATATCGGCATTTTGGATGGTGCTTAAACGGTGTGCAATAATGAGCGAGGTGCGGTTTTTCATCAGGTTATTCAAAGCATCCTGAACCAGTTTTTCAGATTCGGTATCCAATGCCGAAGTAGCTTCATCCAGCAACATAATCGGCGGGTTATTCAGCACGGCCCTTGCAATGCATATTCTTTGCCGTTGGCCGCCAGAAAGCTTTGTACCACGATCGCCTATATTGGTATCATACCCTTTATCCGTCTCAATGATGAAGTTGTGTGCGTTGGCTATGCGGGCCGCCGCCTCTACATCTTCTTTTGACGCGTTTGTTTTGCCAAAGGCTATGTTGTTAAAAATGGTATCGTTAAACAAAATAGATTCCTGGTTAACAATTCCCATCTGCGCCCTGAGTGAATCTGTAGTTACCGATTGTATGTTTTTACCATCAATCAATACTTCGCCCGTCTGCGGTTCTATAAACCTTGGCAGCAAATCAATTAATGTTGATTTACCACCGCCTGACGGGCCAACAAGGGCAACTGTTTTTCCTTTAGGTACGGTTAAGTTGATGTTGGCTAAAACCACTTTATCTTCATAAGCAAATGAAACGTTTTTCAACTCCAGGCTCTCTTTAAAATCTTTAACGGGTACAGCATCAGGTGCATCAACAATCAAAGGCTTTTGATCAATTAAAGCCAGCACACGTTCCCCTGCTGCAATGCCGGAGTGGATATTGCTGAATGAATCGGATATGGCTTTTGCGGGCCTCATCAATTGCGAGAAGATAGCAATGTAAGCAATAAATTGAGCTCCGCTTAAATCAGACTTTTTGTTAAGGATTAAATAACCACCATAAAGCACAATACAAGATATCATGATGATGGCCAACGTTTCAGATACCGGCGAGGCTGATTGCTGACGCTTGGCCATTGAACGCAATATTTTGGAGTACCGTACATTTTCCGCATCAAAGCGGCTCTTTATAAAGTTGGTTGCATTAAAGGCTTTAACTATTTTAACACCGGAAAGCGCTTCATCTAAATAGCTGATCATGGTGCCATAAGTTTGCTGCGCCGCAATTGCTTGTGATTTTAACCTTTTTACAATTTTTGAGATAATAAATGCCGAAACCGGAACTACCAGGAATGCGCCTATCGTTAACTTTACCGAAATGGCAAATAACATCACCAAAAAAAAGATCATCTGCGCGGGTTCCTTAAAAACAACCTGCAAGGTAGCCGTAACCGAAAATTGAACCACCTGAACATCAGATGCTATTTTGGAAATAATATCGCCCTTTCGCTGATTACTGAAATATCCGAGGTGCATATCCATTACGCTGTTAAAAACAGAACGGCGCAGGTTAAGCAAGGTATGCAAACGCAGGTTTTCCATGGTGCGGGCAGAAAGATACCTGCACAGGTTACCAATTATCATGGTAAAAATAATAGTTGAGCATACAAATTTTAAAGCCCCCCACGGACCTTCAACATTTACAAAATAGTCCATGTAATATTTAAACCACCCGGTTATATCAAGAAAAGAGTGGGGTTTGGGTATTACCTGGGCTGCTGTTGCGGCGCAAGCACTGGTATTAATAAAGAGTGTATTTAGTAATGGGATCAGCAATGGGTAAATCATTGAGCTGAAAAGAACATATAATAAGGTATATAGGATATATGGAATAGCAAATTTTTCAATTGGTTTTGCAAAAGAAAGCAGCCGGAAATATGTCTTCATCAAAGTTTTAAATAAAAAGGCAAAGCTAACAGTTATTTATTTATCGTTAACTACAATTGTTTACATCACTTTATAAATAGCCGCACCTGTTGCCAAACAGCAGCTAAGCTTACATTGCTTATACAAGGGAAAGGCTCATTTTTACCAGTTGTAAATTTGCATAGCCAATTGCAATTATAGCATTCCATTTTTTCAAATACGCATATGGGGCCATGAGGGCTGCCATGAGGGTAAGGTAAAAAACGATCAAAATGCCCACCTCCTACTATACAAATCGATTGGGTTTGGGTAGCCGCAGCTATATGGCTAACACTTGTTTCATTGGCAATTACCAATGAAGAGCTGCCAACCAAATCAATTAATTGCAGTAATGTTGTTTTACCCATTAAATTAACCAGGCGGCCCGATAACAGGTGTTCATTTAAATCATCATCAAACGCCATATCAATAACGCTTCCCTCCAGGTAAACGGTTTGCGAAGTATGTTGCAGAACCAGCTTTAGTAATTCATTGAATTTTTCGGACTCCCAGCATCTTTTTGTAACACCAGCACTTATTACCATTACAATTCCTTGTTTGGCAGGTGCATTAACTTCAATATTGGGCCCGTTGAGTGAAATGTTGCAGTTGAGCACGTGTTCGAAAAAGAATTTAGTGCGGTCAAACTCAAAAAAAATAGCTGGGGGCAGTATCAGTTTAGTCGTATAAAATTTATCTGTTTTTACTTTGTACCTCGGGTTAATGCCTTCATTATTACTTTCAAAACCTATAATTTGCTTTGCTGCGGTTAATGCAGCCAAGCCATCGGTGATAAAGGTGCGGGTAGATGAAGGCATCAAAACCTCGCTATAATTATTTTTAAACAGCAACCAGCCTAATTTCAAGGTTTTTGACGGGTCATCATAAAGCGAATCGGGACGGATAAAGTAAAACTCACCGATAAAGCTTGAGTCGTATTTTAATGCGATATCGCGCCATGAAGCATTTCCAACGCAATCAATTTGGCAGTCTTTATATTTTTCGGATTTCTTTATTATTTCGATAAAATTTCTGAAAAGGATGTAATCGCCAATGGCATCAGTTTTAATGACCAACAGGCGTTTGCTTTTCTTTTGTCCGCGAAACTTTGCCAGAAACTGAAAAAGAAAAGGGAATTTAAGCAGTATAAAGCGCGTTATCCTGAATAAATTACGGTTTTGGTTTCCCATATTATATTTTTATTTCGTTTTTCAGGAGCCTGCTAATTGTTTTACTATCGATTCAAAATGTGCCTGGAAGAAAAAGTCGTAAGCATTTTCACCTTCAGGAATAACATTAAGAATTTCATAATATGCCTCTAAAATCCTCTGTACTTTTAAACCTTCGGCCATGGAAAATGGAAACGACTGATTGCCTATAAAAAATTTACACCCTGCAATAATTTGGGCCAACTCCAAAAAATCATCAACCTGTTGCCATTGCACGTGCGGTACATATTTACACAGATCGTTATACTCTGATTTAATGCCTATAAATACCAGATTATTGTATTTCTTCAAAAAAGAATAGTCAATTGAGGCGTTACGGTACCTTTCGCTCCTTGCAATCACTATTTTGTCTTTATAGGCATTATTAGCAACAACATTGATCCAGGGCTTGTGCAATTCAGGTGTCACACCTGTGGTATATCCGCACCAGCGCGCAATGTTTGCTTTATCAAGCGGAATTGCCTGTGAATGAAAAATATCCAGATCGATATGAATAAACTGTCCGTTATAAACTTCGCATTTTTTAATATAAGCCTGGTTATTTAATAGCGGGGTTAACATATCAACCATTTTTTGGTTTAACATTACGTTGCCTAGCGGGTGTGACATGTATTGAGGGAGTACGCGGGGCCTGCCCAGTTTCAGATATAGATTGATATTTGCGCCCGTTAATTCATAAATTCTTTTTATGGTGGGCAGCGCATAAATAACATCGCCAATGTTGCCGCTGTGGTTTATGTTGAGTTCCTTATTTGTTTTAGCAAATTCAATTATTTTTTCTGCGGTATTTAGTCTGTCGTCGCCTGTTAGATATAAAGAAAGTTCATGCAGCTCGTAATTTTTCGATTCCCATTTATACTGTTTGTATTGGTTTCGATCGGAATATTTTAACCACAACCTGGCTGGCAAACTCTTTTTTTTGAACATATTTCTATTTTAAATTATCGTATAATAACAATTAAAACGATCTTCGAAAACTAATTTTAAAAAGTGGATAAATCACCCGTAATTTCAATAATAATAGTTACCTATAACGCTGCCGATACCCTGCAAAAGTGTCTCGACAGTATTTATCGTCAAAAATATCCGGCGCTGAAAATAATTATTATTGACGGCAATAGCACCGACGGAACCGTTGACATTATCAAGGCAAACTTAAATAAAATATATTACTGGATTAGTGAACCCGATACCGGCATATACGACGCCATGAATAAAGCCCTAAAAAAAATAACCGGCGAATGGGTTTATTTTTTGGGGGGCCGATGATGAATTATATGATGAGTTTTCGACCCTGGCTTTTGAACTTAGTGATAAGAATGCTATTTACTATGCCAATGTACTCACCAAAGGTGTAAAACGCTCGGGAAAATTGAGTCCGTATCAAATGGCAAAACATGGTCTTTTTCACCAGGCTATTATTTACCCCGCCGGCGTATTCAACAAATACACTTTTGATACCCGTTACAAAGTTGTGGCCGACAATGTTTTAAACATGTACTGCTGGAAAGACAAAGACATTAAATTTATTTATAAAGAATACATTATAGCGCATTTTAATCATACAGGCATATCGGGCGCCGTAAAAGATGCCGAATTTGAGAAAGATAAAAGCCGCCTGATTTTAAAATACTATGGCGTTAAGGTTTGGTTAAGATTTATAATAAGAACCCTTAAAAAAAGACATTAACTAAATAGCTTTTTTGTTTTCACGCCCCAAATTTGGCTGTAAATATAATTGAGCATATTCAGTTTGCTCTTTTTGCGGATATAAAAAGTAGTTTTCCGATACTTAAATAATAGTGCGCTCAGTTCAAAAGACAAATAACTTTCAACACGTTTTTTATAGGCAGCGTAAAACTGATCTATCACTTTTTGATTTTTATTTTTCGGAAAATCTGCGCAATAGGCCAGCCATTGTTCAATCCGCTCAATTTTTTGTATTGATGATAATTGGTGCTTGTCCTGCTTACGTTGCTGGCGTAAAATATTGGTGTCACTGCTATCATGCTGACGATACTTTACTAAACATTGCGGAATAAAATCAATGGTGCCTACATTAGTAGCCACATAAGCCAGCCACCAATCATGAAAATAACCTTGTTTTAAAGGCAGGGCATCTGCCAGTAATTCCCTTTTCATTAAAATGGAATGCCCCGAAACGCAATTAAAAAACAAAAAAACTTCAGGTTCGCCGCCACGGTATAAGTTCATGATATCCGAAACCTTTTTGCCCATGGGAGAGCCATCTTCATGTATAAATTCAGAATCGTGGTATATAAAAATATGATCCTTAATGCCCTTTACCTGGAGCTCAATTTTTTGGGGATCCCACAAATCATCCTGATCACACAAGGCAATGTATTCGCCACTGCAAAGCGTTACTGCCTTTTCAAAATTGCCTGTAAACCCTAAGTTAGTTTCATTTTGAAAAACTTTGATATGCGGATAATGAGCAGCGTAACTGTTAATAATGGCAACCGTTTGGTCGGTTGAACAATCATCAACAATAATAATTTCAATAGGACTATAAGTTTGATTTACCAGCGTATTCAACTGTGCTGACAGATATTTTGCACCGTTATACGTGCATAATGCAATTGATACCAGCGGTGTTTGTTCCATTATTTGTGGTTACAATATTATGGTAAAAACTAGGGTTTAAACTTATGCAGTTTTTTATTTTTCACCGATGACCTGATTTTGGATACTACATTAAAAATAGTAATCCGGCTTGTATTTTGACTAAGTAACTCCTTAAAGTTGTTTTTATATTGCTGAATTAGTTTTCTGTTTTTAAACAGCTCTTTATAGCTATTCCATATCCAGGTTTGCCCTATCAATAGTTTAGGTATTAAGTCGATAAGGGTTATTTGCATATACCATAATATTAACGCAATTCCGTTTAAATGTATGGCATGCAGGTAAAAACGATTGCGAAAATAAATACTTTTTACCCATTGGGCCGTTTCGTAGTTTTTGGTACTTGCTGATACCTGGTGCCTACAGATGGAATGATGCTCGTAATAGCATTTCCAGCTCAATCGCCATGCCCTGATGCTTAACTCCATGTCTTCGCAATAAAACGGCGAAAAAATTTCGCTAAACCCTCCAAGCTCTTTTAATTTAGCAGCATCAACTAAGGCATTAGCGCCCGACAAATAAAATGTATAGAGCCTGCTGCTCTCACTGTCGGAATAATAAAAGTAATCTGTTTTTAATTTCAGGCCATTAAATTTGGGTACGCGG
>JABDEQ010000011.1:0-27782 GCA_013286985.1 Bacteroidota bacterium
ATCAAATCGGCAGCGGATAACGATGCCCCGACGAAACAACCTCCATCGGTAGACATTTTTATGATATGCTCCCGTACCTTTAAAGCAGTGGCTTCGAGTTGGTTAGTGTTAGTAATTACACTTTGCATAGTGTTGTAAATATTAAAAATCTAAAATTAGACAGCCCACGTTTAACTTTTGTTACCCAAAAGTCAATTTTGTTTGTTCCGATGAAATTGTCTTTAGTTCATTTAAATGGTTACGGTACCAGTTTACGCCGGCGTATTGCGCATTAAGCTGATAAATCTCTTGCTTTTGATCCAGCAGCGCCAAAATATCATCGCATGAAAAATCTGCTTTTTCGGGATAAAGCTCTTCAAATACCCGCTTGATGAACTGATAATCGGCCTCGTAATCAATGGTAAAACGATGTGACATGGAATAATCCAGGCCGGTATCCCAGGCTACATTGCCTATCCTGAATTTTTCGGGATTTTCCCAGATGTAGGGTGTTGTATGCTCCAGCTCCAATGGCCTTGTTGCTTCTTTCCATGCTTTTTCAATACAGGCAATGGCCATTATTTCTACATCATTACCATCCGGGTAGGTTGCCGGGTGCAGATTGCCAACGTAGTCGTATTCGCCCTCGTTTTTGAAATAAAAATCAAGTACTTCGTCAATGATGCGCGGATCAATCAGCGGACAATCAGATGGTATTTTAAGAACAATATCCGCATTAAATTTTTTGGCCACCTGATAGTGTCTGTCAAGCAAATTATTGAGATTGCCGCGATAACAGGGAATGTTTATTTTCAGCGCTTCCTGTTCTATCACATTGTCCGATTCTTCTTCGGATGTTGCAATAACAATTTGAGCCGGATGTTTGATCATTTGCAGCCGCTCAATCATGCGGTATAAAAGCGTTTCACCCAAAATTGGCATCAAAACCTTGCCGGGTAAACGGCTGGACGACATGCGTGCCTGTACTACTATTACTATATTAACTCCCATAAATCCACTCATCTTATCAGGCATATTGAACTTCCTGTTGCAGGGCGACTTCCGGCCGATAGGCAAAGGCCCTTAAAAAATCATCCTTTGTTCCGGCAAAATTAATGTAGCTGCTGCAAATGTTGGCGATGTTTTTTGCCGAGGTGCCGTCATTTTGGATAGGCGCCAGTTTTTTCAAATCCTCCACATCAAAATAGGAATAAACTTTTTTACCCAATGCAATACCCGTATACACCACGGTAGAATATTGGGTAATGAGCTCGCTGCAATTAGCTATCATATGATTGGTGTTGCCGGTATGATAAATCAGCGTACCAGCCGGAGCATATCTGCGGATTTCGGCAACGGCCCGGTCAACGTTTTCGTTAGGATGCAGTTTAAAAAGTAATTGCCTGCCTGCGGCAATTTTAGCAGCATGTTTTATAAACCCGGGCCTGTTTTCAAAGCGGTAGGTTTCGCGCATATCAGAAGTGGCCGCCATTACATAATTGCGATGCGGGAAATCGTTCACTAAAAATTCAATATGGTTATCATAATTTGGAATCCCGGTAACAAAAATCTTTTTTGCATCGGTTCCGCAACTTGCAAAATAACTCTTATAACCTTCAGAAGCGGCGCAGTAAACATCGCACACATTGGTTGATCCGTTTAATGAAGTATCGCCACTGCAATAGGGTGGCAAACCGATAGCTTTTACAATACGGCTTCGGATGGTGCGGCGGTCAATCATACCTTCCTGCACCCAGATAGTTTTGGTTTTTCTGAATTTTTCGGCCACAATCATATCGGTACAATTAACTACCAGGTCATAATTATGCTTGTTGCCACCATAATCTATCTGTAAATCATGCTGAATCAGGTACATCTCCGAACGATCTTTAAACTGCCCGGTTAAAACGGTGCCTTTGGCTAATGGGGTGTATTTTACAACGAGGTTAAGAAAAGAAGTATCCGGAAATAATTGACTAAACCAGCAGTCATAGTCGTCCAGATATTTAGAAATCTGGTGCATTTGTGAGGTCTGGTTTATTGAACCTGTAATAAATAGTATCCTTTTCCTCATTACCTTGTCTTAATAAAAAATTAAAACTACAAATTAGGTTTCGGCTTTTATCAGCTATGGTGTAAAGTTAATACAGGGTTAACAATATATTTAATATACCCTCGGGTTAATCTTAAATTAATGTTAATTCCTAAATTAAAGTTACAATTATTTTATCATAATATTTACAAACCTTTCATCGTCAATAAATTTATTGGCGACCAAATGTTAGATAATTTATAAAAAAAGATGCGTTTTTTTAAATAAAGGATAATTATTTGTAAACAAATTGAACAGTTAACAGCATAAATAATATTTTTATGGCTTATGCCATCGTCGCCGATATTAAGAAAGATAAGACCGATACAGCTGATAGCTGTTATTTTCTTTACCGTGTCCGGTGGTCCGTACGGGCTGGAACCTTTGCTGGCATATGCAGGGCAACATGCCGCTATTTTGCTGTTGCTGATAACCCCTTTACTGTGGGATGTACCCGCCATATTTGTGGTGCTTGAACTAAACAGCATGATGCCGGTTACCGGCGGATACTACAGATGGGTAAAACATGCGCTGGGTATAAAGTGGGGGTTTTATGAAGGCTGGTGGACCTGGCTGTACACCTTTGTTGATCTGGCCATCTATCCGGGTTTATTTGTTTTTTATGCTGCTTATTTTTTCCCGGAGCTGATGGCCTACCGGATTCCTATTTGTTTGGGTGCGATATGGATCCTGGCAGGCCTCAACATTTTGGGAATAGTGCCTGTTGGTAAAACCTCCGTTTTTTTGGGTGTTATAGTGATAGCGCCCTTTGTTGTTTTATTTGCCTTGTTCTTTTATCATCATACCGGGCCAATTGTAATGCCATCGCCTACATTAAAAGGTTTGTCTTTTCCATCTTTAGGTATGGCGCTGTATACCATCATGTGGAACTGCCTTGGGTGGGACAATGTTACTACCTATGCTGAAGAAGTTGAAAAGCCGGTACGCTCCTATCTCATTTCTGTTTTTGCTGCTTTTGCGCTGGTAATTGTGCTTTACTTTCTGGTTATCCTGGTTTCGCAGCAAAGTGGTATATCGTCCGTTGATTTGAGCGCCAAGGGTTTTCCGGCGGTAGGCGAGTTGCTGAGCGGTAAATGGCTGGGTGCGTTGATTGCCTTTGCAGGCATGGCCAGTAGTTTAGGCATTTATGCGGCTGTTTTGCTTTCCGTGTCGCGCGTGCCAAAGGTGATGGCCGATGATGATTTGCTGCCACAGCGTTTAAACAGCCTCCATCCAAAATTTCAAACGCCTTATATTTCTATTATAGTATGCTCATTGGTAGTGAGTGTGATGATCCTTTGGCCGTTTGACGATTTGCTGATTATAGATGTTATTGTTTACGGTGCAGGTTTATCATTAGAGTATATTGCATTAATAAAACTACGACGGTTAGAACCCGATACTGAGCGCCCCTTTAAAATACCGCTTGGTATTAAAGGCTTGTGTGTGATGACTGCGTTGCCGGTTGCCGTATATTTGGTTGCTATGGCAGGGGCTTTTTCATCATCAAAACAAGGCGTATGGGCCGCAGTTTTTGCAATTTCTATTTTAGCAACCGCCGCGGGCGTATGGCGACTGATTGTTTGGAGAAAGCCGCACTTAAAAGCAGGATAGTAATAATACAGTTCAAAATACTACTACGGGCGTTCGAAAGATTTCTAAATAAAGGTTGTCATTCTTCGCTATCGCTACCTATGGCATGTTAGGATAATAAAACCAAAGAAAAGACCCAGGATGGGTCAAATCTTGGTAAAAAAAATCAACAACCATATCGTGCCATCGGTACGAAACCTGTATGCTGAGATGTAGCGCACCTCCGGTCAATGTCATTAAGTTAAGGGAAATAAATAACTAATTCTCTTCACAAAGCTTGGTCGCCTCACCCTGCCCTCTCCAATGGAGAGGGTTCTAAAAAAAAGCGTGAAGTTAAAGTCCTCTCCTTTGGAGAGGATTTAGGTGAGGCTAAATTGCCGAATGTGCTTAACTTAATGACATTGACCTACGGCACACAAAATATTTTGTAACCATATTTTCTACCTAAGGCGCATTTTTTGTTATTTTTTTTTCAGAATGCTACCAGATTTTAAATACTCAGAATGACAAATTAGTAGTTTAATTCTCGTAGCGCCTTTGAAAATACTTCGATTGTTTTTTATAGAATATAATTGAAAAGTAAAAATAAACTATTTAATCTATGGGGTTTGTAGTTTAAATTATTATTACTACTTTTGTTCCATATCAGATAGGCATAGGTTACTATCTGCCATATCGCAGGGAGCTGGCCGGCAGCAGCAGATGGTTCGAATCCGTCCCCTGTAACTACTCCTCTCTCATATAGGTTTATAATTGGTTAGATCAGCGTTCCTGCCCATCAGGAGCGCTTCTTTTTTTAATCAGGTATGGAAATAGTGCGGTTATATTTCCGGCGATAATCCTGTGGGGTAAGGCCGGTTATCTTTTTAAAAACTTCGCGAAAGGTTTTAATATCATTATAACCGGCATCATACATCAGTGTATTAATGTTCTGAGCTCCTCTTTCGAGTGCTTTTTTGGCCGATTCTATTTTTACGCGCTGCAAATACTCAAAAGGGGTATTGTGTGTTGCCTTTTTAAAACGGCGTATAAAATTTCGTTTACTCATGTTGGAGTTTTCGGCAATCTCGTCGATATTTATTTGCAGATGATGGTTTTGTTCGATAAAGGTTTGCGCTTTTTGTATTTCATCGTCGCTATGTTGCCGCTGCCCTTTAAATACCGCGAAGTGCGATTGTTTTACCCTGTCCATATCCAGCGAAAACATTTTGCTGGCCCAAATGCCAACCTCCTTGCCGCAAAACTTATCAATCATATACAGAATAAGGTTTAACGATGAAAAAGCACCGCCGCTGGTATAAATACCATCCTGATCGGTTATCACCATGTCCGACAGAAAATTCACTTCCGGGTACCGGCGCAATATATCTTCCATATCGTTCCAATGGGCTGTACACGAATGATCATTAAGTAAACCGGCTTCGGCTAAAAAGTAACAGCCCGAACACATGCTGGCTATTTCGGTGCCTTTGCCGTGCATGTGACGTACCCATTCTATAATATGTTGATGTTTTTTTAATGTTTCATCACGATCACCATAAAATGCCGGGACAATAATAAGGTCGGCCTTTTTAATATCACCTATGGTTTGGTATTGTACAAATGGTGATGACAACGGCAGGACAGTGTTTTCGCCAAGCTCGCCCGCCATAGTAATTTTAAAAGGCAGCGGTTTTTTGTTTTGTTTAAAAAGATTGTTGGTATGGATCAGCATATCCATAGCACCCGTTACGGTTGATAAGGTAGCATCTTCATGAATAATTAAAACAATTTCCTTCATCCTCAATTAAATGTATTTGAGCTAAAAGCAGAAAGCTAAAAGCAAAAAGCTTTGGTCTTTCTGCTTTTAGCTTTCTGCTCAAAATATCAACTAAGCCAGCGCGTTTTTGGCATACTCACGGCACTTGATAACTTCTTTAACAGCATCAGAGCCATCGGGTATTTTATACTCTAGTTCAATAGTCGCCGGGAACTTGTAATCGTTTTTCTTCATCAGCGCCAATACTTCTTTTATAGGGGTATCACCTTCGCCCCATGGCATATTAGGGCCATCATGAAATTTACGGTCCTTAATATGCATGCTTAAAATACGTTTGTGATTTTTTAGTATAAAATCAACCGGGCTGGTGCTGGTCCCAGCGGTATAGTGGCCAATATCTAAATTAATACCGTTGTGTTCCGACTGACTCAAAGCAGTATCCCACAAGGTAGGGGTAGCCTGTGTATGCGCATGGTAACCTACCATCATGTTGTGCTTTTCGGCAATATCACCCAGACGCTGGGTTTGTACTGCATCCGGCAATTCAACTGTTACATGGGTGCATCCCAGTGCTTTTCCGGCATTAAAGGCGTAATCAATTTCGCCATCGGTATTCTTAACGCCAAGAGCATTAGGTTTCCAGGCATAAATATTTATGCCGGCATCGTTAAACATCTTACGTATGGCAAAAAAGCCATCCATAATAGTGTTTTCGCGCCAGTTGGCCAATTTGGCATTATAATCGTCGCTTCCATCGCGTTTCGGTGCTCCTGCATAAGTCTCGGCAGCATCGCCCATTAATTCAACGGCGTTTATATCACTGTCGATACAATACTGCAGTATTTGTTGAATGGACCCTGGCATGCTTCTGAAAGAATAGGTAATCACCCCAATTTGGATGCCGTTAAATTTTGAATTGGGTTTTGTTTTTGCAAAAACAGCATTTGCAAAAGAACTTTTTGAGGCGATGGCCATGCCCGCAGCTGCAAGCATGCCGGCGCCGATGAAGCGCCGTCTCGAAAAACTTTGTTTTTCCATAATGAATATTTTATTATAGGTTGTTAGGATTGGTTAGTCAAATTTAAATAATAATACCGCTAATGCAAATGGGCAATATAGCGATGGGTTTTAAAACCCATCGCTATGAAAAAGCCGCTGAGAAATTTTAAAAGCGATTTCCCTGAGGTGACTCACTTCATTCGCGATCTTTCAAAATATTTTGAAAGTTTAATAACAAAAGTATCTTTGTAAATGGAATTAACAGAAGCGCGGCAAAAATTTATTGAAGCCTGGGGTAAACTGGGTTCGGAATGGGGTATAAACCGTACCATGGCACAGGTGCATGCGCTGTTGTTAATTACCCCCGAGGCACTAACTACCGAAGAGGTAATGGAGCAGCTGAGTATTTCGCGCGGTAATGCCAATATGACCCTGCGCGACCTGATTAACTGGGGATTGGTGGAAAAGCAATTGAAACAAGGCGAGCGCAAGGAATATTTTTATGCCGATAAAGATACCTGGCACATTGCCCGCCAGGTGGCCAAAGAGCGCCGCAAACGTGAACTGGATCCTATTATTAAAATATTGGACGAGCTATCGGCAGTAAAAGGCAGTGAGAAAGACCCGGAATATAAAACCTTCCATAAATCGGTAACGGATATCAATAAACTGGCCAAAAACGTCGACAAAACCCTCGAAACTATGCTCAAGGCAGACGAAAGCTGGTTTTGGAAATCTATTTTAAAGGTTTTTAAATAAAACAACCGGCTTTGGGCAA
This sequence comes from Bacteroidota bacterium, assembly GCA_013286985.1. Next base: position 7,201 of record JABDEQ010000011.1, read on the forward strand.
TTTGTGATTTACAGATGATATGCAATTACTTATATTTGTAATAACATATCAGGCTGATTAACTGGCCGGTGACTTATTTTCCTGTGGTGTAATGGTAACACATCAGATTCTGGCTCTGAGGATTGAGGTTCGAGCCCTTGCAGGAAAACAAAAACTATCCGCAATTCCCTTCCAATCATAACTTTTGGAGGCACCAGGTTGTCATACAGCGTAAATTTTGCACATTGGTAGTCTTGATGGGTTCGTGCAGATAGCCCTTTAATACCGAAGTATATTTCAATAATGTTTCTTCATTTACCAGGTAGCGTTCTGATCCATCGGGCAATAAATAACGATTATTACCTAATGGCCGTACCAGTTTTTCGATACCGGTATCAGATGCCAGTCGCGCAAAAAAATAGCCCCCCGGTTTTAATACCCGCCACATGGACTGGAGCATGTTATCAAAATGTGCTTCATCATTCGCAAAGTGCAGTACTGCGCTGCTTATTACCAGGTCAAAATACTCATTTTCAAAAGGCAGATTTTCGGCGGTTGTTGCTGTGAAGTTACTGGGTGAGTTTTGGGGTGCCAGTACGCCTGCCAGCTCTTTTACCGCTGCTACCGCACCGGGATTAGGATCAACGCCATAAACTTCAAAACCATTTCTCAAAAAATAAACCACGTTGCGGCCACCGCCGCAACCGGCATCCAATATGCGTGTGCAATTATCATAAGTGCCTTTTAATAATTGATCAAAAAGATAAATATCAATGTTGCCGTAAAGCTGTTTCAAATGGTTTTGCATAGGGCTAAGGTAATAAAGCAATAATGCCTGATAGGCAGCAGAATAAAAAAACATTTTTTTCGCTCCTATATTTGTTGCATTTTTATGGCATAATCTTAAATAAATCAATTTTTAAGCTTCACAAACAAAATGGGCAAAGTAATTTTAGTAACCGGTGCATCATCGGGCATTGGTTTAGCATGTGCAAACGCACTACAGGCTAAAGGTCATACAGTTTATGGTTCAAGCCGCGATATCAGTCGCTTAAAATCAGTATCATTTAAACCTATTCAGCTGGATGTAACTGACGATGCTTCGGTAAAAGCTGCTGTTGACCAGATTATTAAAGCCGAAGGTAAGATTGACGTGTTGGTTAACAACGCCGGTAACGGTGTAACCGGACCTGCTTATGCCATGCCGGTGGAAAGCGCCAAACAACAATTTGAGGTTAACTTTTTTGGTGTGATAAGAGTAAGCAGCGCAGTATTGCCAAAAATGATTGAAGCTAAAAAAGGCTTGGTGATTAACATTAGTTCATTGGCCGGTTTATTTGGTTTGCCTTATCAGGCTCTGTACAGTGCCTCTAAATATGCTATTGAAGGATATTCGCAGAGCTTGCGCATGGAACTGCGTAATACCGGTGTAAAAGTAACCTTGATTAATCCGGGTGATTTTAAATCAGACTTTACCCAAAACCGCGCTAAAGTAGCTTTCCCGATAAAAAATGAGCAACTGGAAAAAGAATATAACACTGCCGTTGCCAGCATGGAAAAAGACGAAAGCGTTGGCGCAAACCCTGATGTTATCGGCAAAAAACTTTGCGAAATAGTTGATAACTCAAGCCCGGCACACCGTTACCTGGTTGGTGCATTTGGCCAAACTATTGCCGTTACCCTTAAACGCGTATTGCCTGGCGGCCTGTTCGAAAAATTAATGAACGACCATTACGGAATAAAATAATTAAAGCATAGATATTAAAAAAGGTGCTGCACGTAAATGCAGCACCTTTTTGTTTTACCGGTTTTTGGCTTAGTTAATAGTTAGGGCGTCAAATTGTCAAAGATCACGTCTACCGTGCGATGCGAACGATAAGGAATTCCATATCTGCTTGCTGGAATCCATAAGGGAGACAAACGTATCACTCTTAATGCTTCTTCGTCCAAAGTGCGGACTAAAGTCCGTTCAATTTTTACTTCTGATATAGTACCATTTGTTTCTACATAAAAACCGACAGCCACAATACCTCTTACTTTACGCTTTTCAGCATCGGGATAGCGCAGGTTTCTCTTAACAAAAGTGTAAAATTCGCCGGGGCCATCGCTAAAAACTGCAGAGGTTGCAAGTTTGGTAAATGGGTATTGCTTTCCCGAAAACAGATAACCGATACCTGATTTAAGCTCCCCTTTGTGAAAAGTACAGGTAAATCTTCCCGAATCAGCAATAAGACCCTTCCAATTGCCATCCAGTTTGTTGTTTTTAACATCTCCTTCTGCTATTATTGTTTTAAAACCCTGATCAAAAAACAACAGGTGCCCGGTCCCTTTTGTCGCTAAAATATTCCCGGTAGAGTCACGCTCCTCAACTATCTGAATATTAAACGTATCAACGCCTTGCACACTTACGCTATAAAGTATATCATAGTAATTTTTGTAAACACCATTAACATCAATCTTTACAGTGTTATACAGTTTGCCATTAGGATAATAAACGGTAACGAAGCCATCGGGATAACCATTTTTAAATTGACTATAGCTTTCCCTTTTGCCATTTGGGAAAAAATTGATGCAGGTTCCGTCCAGCACCAGGTAATTCGTACCCGTTAGTGATGTGGCAACCCTTTTTAGTTTTCCATTATTATAGTAGTCAAACACCCGGTATAGGTCTTTGTCGACATTGGTATCCGGAGGAAGGATAACACGATAAAAGTCAGCGCTGTCTTTTGTTTTAACGGTCTTACCAGTGTTTGTCAGATAAACCCGCGTGGTATCAATTTTTCCGGCTTTTGCCCATTGGAAAAACAATACTGTTATAAGAGATAAAAAAATAATCTTTCGCATAAATTAAATGGTGATAGGGTCACCGTATTTTAGCCGACAAAAGTAAAAAAACATTTAACTTATGACAATAACACGCTGATTTTTATAAAAATAGCTACTCCCCGTGCTTTTTGCGTTATTAATTTTTTGTTTTTTCACCAAATAAAAAGGGTGTTTTTACCCGGTTTATTTAATAAAGGTTATCCATAAATTTATACTATTATCTGAAACGAAACAATTGTTTTAATCAGTATCTTTTGTTTGCGATAACCAATAAATTATTAACCACCTAAACCTATCAGTTATGCCATGGAAAAAAAATGCCAATGTGGCCATGTACGCAGGAGCCAATTGGAGCAACCTTATTAAACAGGTTTCAAACACTACACCCGAGCAGGCCCGCAGAATTGCCTTGCTTAATCCTAATATTACCTTTTTCTTTTATTGCCGCCAGCCGATGTACCTCGATCCGATAAACGGGAACCCGGCGCGTCAGTTCAATACCGGAGATGCCGTTTTTTTTAGCGGCGAACCCTGGTATGGCAGTGCACCACAGTGCGACACTTATCAGAAAGATGAAATGTCGGTTGTTTACATTAGCCCGGCTAACGCACAGCAGTTTCAAAATATAGGCTGTTATCAAACGGCCAATGGTTTGCCGGCAATTGATGTGGTTTCGTTATTTGGGGGTAATTATGCGAGTGACGTGTTGCCGTACTTGAGGGCAAACAATAATAATCCGCCAACACAACAACCATTAAATGATAACATATTACAGGTATTAACCAATGGATCGGTAAAGTATCTGCAGGATAAAGGCATTACCGTGTTGCTTACCATTTTAAATGGATGGCAGCCCGTAGGATGGTCGGAATTTACCAGTCAACAGGATGCGACGGATTTTGCCGCCTATCTGAAAAAAGACATTGTGGATCTGTATGGATTAGACGGTATAGATATTGATGATGAATACAGCACAGGAGTGGCTAATGATACCTCGCTGCCGATGGTTACTACCATAATGCGGCAAATGATGCCCGATAAAATTATTTCCAAAGCTTTATGGTCCGACTATGGTCCGTTCAGCGGTTCGTGGAATGGGCATACGCTGGCTCAAAATTTAAATTATGGCTGGGAAATGAGCTATTATGGTGGCGGCCCGGATAGTCGGCTTTCTCCGTACGTTGGCTATGGTATGAATAAAAATCAACTTGTGCTTGGCTTTTCTGCCGAAAGCAGGTTCCAGTCTGAATGGCCGACTGTTGGTCCGGTTAGCGAAGAGGTGGTAAAAGAAGGTTATGAAGGAGGGATGATGTTTGCCTATGAAAATCAGCCGGCCAGCCTTGGTTTAATGGAAAGCATGGTAAATGCGCTATGCGGCCCCGGTAACTGGAACGTTGATCCTAATTGTAACTTGTAGTAAAATTGGATGTTTCTCTCTCTGCCAGCCTGCACTTATATCAGCATTATGCAGGCTGGCAGAGTAATATGTTCTTCGTCTGTGAAATATTATATGGCAATCCGTCCATGACAAGTTTGGATAATTAAATTGAAGGAAAGACCCCAGAGGGGTCAAATCCCGGTAGAAAGAAAAATCAATAACCCCCTATCGTGCCATCGGTACGAAACCTATATGCAGGCATGTAGCGTACCTACAGCACGCCAAAACATTTTGCAACAATATTTTCTACCGATATATTGCACCTACGGCGCATTTTTGTCATTTTATCTTCAGAATCCTTTGGATTTTAACACTCAACGAGTACAGCCGTCAAACCTTTCCTAACCGGATGCTTCACAATTCGTTAGTCTAACCAACATGAAATTGTTATTTTTGCGTTCCAAATAATAATATGAGCGAAGAAAGAGCATTAAATTTTATAGAAGAAATAGTTGAAGAAGATATAGCTGCCGGCAAAAACGGAGGCCGGGTACTTACCCGTTTTCCACCTGAGCCGAACGGCTACCTGCATATCGGCCACGCCAAATCCATCTGTTTAAATTTCGGACTGGCTTTGCGTTATGGCGGTCAAACCAATCTTCGTTTTGATGATACTAACCCGGTTAAGGAAGATGTTGAATACGTAGATAGCATTAAGGAAGATGTTAAATGGCTGGGCTTTAACTGGGCCAATGAACTGTACGCCTCTGATTATTTTGATAAACTGTATGACTTTGCAGTAGTGATGATAAAACAAGGCCTGGCTTATGTAGACGATAGCAGCGCCGAAGAAATTTCTGTACAAAAAGGTACGCCAACTGAGCCGGGTACGCCAAATGAGTATCGCAGCCGTTCGATTGAAGAAAACCTGCAATTGTTTGCCGAGATGAAGGCCGGCAAATATCCTGATGGGGCAAAAGTATTGCGCGCTAAGGTTGATTTGGCTTCACCCAATATGCACCTGCGCGATCCTTTGATGTATCGTATTAAGCATACACATCACCACCGCACTGGCAGCGACTGGTGTATTTACCCGATGTATGATTTTGCGCATGGCCAGTCGGACGCGATTGAGGAAATTACCCATTCCATTTGTACGCTGGAATTTATTCCGCACCGCGATTTGTATAACTGGTTTATAGAAAAACTGGAGATCTATCCGTCAAAACAATACGAGTTTGCCCGTTTAAACCTTAACTATACCGTTATGAGCAAACGCAAACTGCTGCAACTGGTAGAAGATAAACTGGTTGACGGCTGGGACGATCCCCGCATGCCAACTATAAGCGGTTTACGCCGCAGGGGATATACGCCTGCTTCTATTCGTGATTTTTGCGAACGCATTGGTGTGGCGAAGCGCGAAAACATGATTGACGTAAGTCTGCTGGAGTTCTGCATTCGCGAGGATCTGAATAAAACGGCATGGCGCCGCATGGCAGTGCTCGATCCGATAAAAATGATCATCACCAATTATCCCGAAGGACAGACGGAAACCATGTTCAGCGAGAATAACCCCGAAGTTGAGGGTGGCGAAGGTGGCAGGGATATTCCGTTTAGCCGCGAGCTATGGATTGAGCGCGAAGACTTTATGGAAGAGCCGCCAAAGAAGTTTTTCCGCCTCGGTGTTGGCCTGATGGCGAGACTAAAAAGCGCCTATATTGTTAAGTGCGATAGTTTTGTAAAAGATGCCGATGGCAATGTAACCGAAATACACTGTACCTATATTCCCGAGTCAAAATCAGGGCATGATACCAGCGGCATTAATGTAAAGGGAACTATCCATTGGGTAAGCGTGCCCCATGCGCAAACTGCCGAAGTTAGAATGTACGACCGCCTGTTTTGCGTGGAAGATCCATCCAACGAAGAGGGCGACTTTAAAAACTATTTAAATCCGACCAGCCTGCACGTTTTACCAAACGCCTATATTGAGGCCGATTTGGCAAACGCTATACCGGGCAAAGGTTACCAATTTATCCGCAAAGGGTATTTCACGCTGGATAAAAACTCAACCGCCGATAAATTGGTGTTTAACCGCACGGTGACATTGAAAGATGGCTGGGTAAAAAAATAAATCTCATTTACAAAATAATAAGAGAGGCTGTTTCATGATCTGAGGCAGCCTTTTCTATTTTGTAAAAAAATCTTCACTGTGCGATAAAAATTTATTTTTGCATAAACTTTTAACCCTCACAATGAAAAAGAAACTATTGAACCTATGCCTGTTTATGCTGCCTTTTGTTGCCTTTGGCCAAAAGGACTCGCTATTTGTAAAAGACATTGACGGTACCGGATTTGGCATATTAACTACAATTTCGGTTAATGACGATGTTAAAGTAATGCAGATTATGAAAAGCGAGGATAAATTTGACCTGCTTGCTGTTAATAATAAGATGCAGATTTTATGGAAAACAACTTTAAAAGGCTTTGCCCTTACTTCTGCAAAATTTAAAAACAAAATTGTTGCCGTTGCATCAACGGATTATTCAAAACTAAAAGGCCCCAACAATACCTATACCGGTTATTTAATTGACCCTGCAACTGGTAAGGTGCTTATTGAAAAAGAAGTTTTTAACGATCAGAAAGACTTCAGAGATAGAGCAACATTTATTATCAGTGAGAAAGGCGATTTCTTCAAAATGGCAGTTCAAGAAACCGCTATGTCTACCAGCATTTTTGCAGGTACCAAGAACGAAAGGGTTACTAAAGCACTTACATTTTTTGATTTTAATGATCGCTTAGAGTCGACTTTAATTAAGCCAGATGTGATTAGTGGCACGTTTACAGGCGTTACCGGGAATGAAAATGGCGATATGTTTACAAGTTGGGTTAAACCCAATAATACGTTTCAGGTAGTAAAATATCCGGCAGGCAAAACAGATGTTAAAGGAATTGTAGGGAAAGAAATAGATATGGCTTTGTCGGAGACAGTTGACGGCGCCGAATATAAAGTTAGCATGTTCCCGTCATTAAGCACACCAAATAATGTCTATTTTATTTTACTGCTAAATGTAAAACGTAAGGAAAAACAACTTTCAATTATAAAATATGATTTTACTACCGGTCAGTACAAATTTATTCAGGAAGAATTTACCAACGATGCCTTAAAGCAATTGGACAAATCAACCATTTTTGACGCCTCTAATAAAAACGATAAGCCCGATTTTGGTTACGTAGACAATTTTGAAGTTCGGTTTGCCAAAGAACAAGGCGGAAATATTGCCGTTGCGTTTAGTGGCATTACGTTAGAGAAAGGCTCAATGGGTATTTGGGTAGTAGAGGGGGCATTATTGATAAATGTTTACGACAAGGATCTTAATCTAAAATCGCAGGTTGGCTTGCCATCGGGTTATGCTGGCGCAGGCATGGGTTTCCCACGCGGATTTAGAATGACCGATAAATACCTTTATACCCTTGCAAATGAAGAAATAGGCGGACATTCAACTACGGTATTTGGTAAATTGAATATGGTAACCGGCCAGTGGGAAAAAATGGATTGGCTTAAAAAGGATGGTATTGGTAAAACGCATGCCTCTGATGGATCATCAGCGCTGCAATTTCCTAATTGTATGATATTGCCATATCAGGAGCCATCGGGTATACAAACAGGGCCAATGCTTAAAGTAAGCCTCGATCTTTATAAATACCCTTACGCTGATTCGGAATAGCTTTTAGTTTACAGTTCACAGTGGGCAGTTTGCAAGATTACTGCCCACTGCTAACTGTTACAAACCGTTATATTTTTGATAAACATTATACAACACATTTAAATCAAGCTGGGTTAATGTTGGGCTGATGTCTGTTTGTATAAAGTGCCGCTTAAAGGCGACTACCGCCGCCTTTGTATCCGAGGTATCATAACCCATTAATTTAAGTGCTATGGTGTAATCAAAACCATCGGGGGCAAGCTCCAGCACATCATCACTCCAAAAACCAAAACCATGCAGAGCTAATGTTTTCCATGGGAAAAGCGGACCCGGATCGGGTTTGCGTTTGGGAGCAAAATCCTGATGTCCAATAAAATTAGCTTGTGGTATATTGTAATTTTTCTTTAGCTGGGCAAGCAAAACCAGTAAACTGCTGATCTGTTCATTAGTAAAAGGCTCGCTGCCGTTATTGTCAATTTCAATGCCGATAGAGCAACTATTCATATCGGTAACACTCCCCCATTTGCCAACACCCGCATGATTTGCCCGCAGGTAATCATTCACCATATGAAAAACCTTTCCGTTTTTAGCCACCACATAGTGTGCGCTTACCTGTGTGCTGGTTACCGTAAATGTTTTAAGTGTTTGCTGAACAGAATCCTGTGCGGTAAAGTGGATGATGACATAATTGGGCCTGCGGATGCCAAAATTTACTGTGCCAACCCAGGCCGAAGGTATAAGGGTGCCGGTGCTATCGGTTAATGAATCGGGCTGTTGTTTTTGGATGGTTTTTACAAAGCCTTTCGTTTTATCACTATAATATTTATTGGTAACAGCGTACGGTCCTTTCGGCGAGCACGATGCCAGTAAAATAACGGCAAGTAGTATGTATAAGTAAGGGTTTTTCATTTTATGGTAATGCTAATTTAAGCAATTAGCCGCTTTATTTAAACAGCGTAACCAAATTGTGATGTTATAAAACGCCCCCACAGCTAATTTATTTGATTAAAACCAGTCAAAAAAAAGAGGTTGGTCCCATTTTGGGCCAACCTCTGCATGTTTTTTGTATTTTAATTGCCGTTTAAATTTTAATAGTGGTCATGATCTCTGTGATCATGATCACGATGATCACCATCTTCGTGCCAGTGGTTGCGGTAATGGTCATCATGACTGTCGCGGATAATCACCTGGTCATGACGGCCTCTGTAATTTGCATAACGGGCTCTTATCGCATCGTGACGTTCCCATGGGTTATGCTCATTTACCACTACTTTGTAAGTATGGTACTTGTCGAAATGGTAACGTGGCGGCAATGCTCCGGCATGTATCCAAACATTGTTTTCAAAGTAAACATATTGATGACGGGGTACATCATAATATGCGTCAATATCAGGCATGTAATAGTATTCGGCATGATCGTAGCCAACTGGTCCCCATTCTGGTTGGGCACCTATGTTGAGGCCTAGGTCTACATGAATCTGGGCATCGGCAACTTTAACAGATAAGCATCCAAATATGATGGCTGCTGCAAAAAATAACTTTTTCATAAACTATTTTGTATTTGTTAGGATAGACAAACATATTACAAAATAGTTTAATATATATATTTTATAAAATCGAAACAATTTAACTTATTAAAATAAAGACGATTAATTATTGATCGTCTTTATCCTGATCGGCATTGGCTTTTTTGGATGTCATGGCAAGCATTGGTTTTCCAATTACTTTGTATGAACCTTCGCCTTTAAGGATAGAAGCAACCAGTTCTTTATCCTGCATAACCTTTACGGCCTGGGCAAGTTCCTTGTCGTATTTAAAGTTGGTTTCGTACCGGCCCTTTTCATAATAATAGCGTGAGGCAATTTCATTTTCAAGCACTTGTTTTATTTCGTCCTTGTGTAATTGCAGATCGTTCTTTTTGGTTGCCATCATTTTGGCTTCCAGCGCAGCATACTCCCCTTTTATTTCGTCGAACTGTTTTTCTTTAGTGGCTTCGGTTTTTAAAGTAGCCAATACTTTTTCCGAGCTGGTGGTATAGCTGTAGTTTTTATCAGCCAGGAATTTTACGAAATCGGCATAGTCGGCATCTGATAAGGAAAAGTTTTTAACATCCGCCAAAGTTTGATGCTGATCGCGATAGCGGGTGGCATAATCAAAAATTAATAATTTACCCACCAGCGTTTGCGTTACATTGGCAAAACGATCTTGCTTAACAAAAATATCAGGATAAATACCACTGCCGTCATAAACAGAGCGGCCATCTTTTGTTTTAAACTCATGGATCAGCGAATCGGCAACTTTTACCACGCTGCCATCATCCTTGCGGTGGGTGTAATCAATTTCCTGTATGCAACGGCCCGAAGGAATGTAATATTTAGCGATAGTTATTTTTACCAGGCTATTATAAGGCAAGTTAAATGTTTGCTGCACCAGGCCTTTGCCATAACTGCGCTGCCCGATAACAATTGCACGGTCAAGATCCTGTAGTGAACCGGCAACAATTTCTGAGGCTGAAGCCGAGTGACTATTTACCAGTACAACTAAAGGCAAATTTGGCTCAAGCGGGGTACTCATGGTATTATAGGTAGCATTTTTTTCGGCAATTTTACCTCTTTGCGATACTACCTCGACATCTTTGGCAACAAACAGGTTTACTATTTTAACAGCTTCCTGTAGTATACCACCTCCGTTTGAGCGGAGATCAAGTATAATACCATTAGGATTGTTCTTTTTTATTGAAGCTAATGCGGTGGTAACTTCTTCGGCAGAGTTTTCTAAAAACTTATCCAGTTTGATATAACCCATGTTACCGTCAACCATGCCGTAATAGGATACGTTGGGCTGTTTAATTTCATCGCGGACAAGCGTTTTTTCGAAATCAGGACCATCGCCGCGTTTTACAAGCAGTTTTATGGATGCGCCTTTTGAGCCTTTTAACAAAATGCCAACCTGGTCGTTATCTTTTCCTTCCAGCAGAACATCATTTATTTTTACCAGCTGATCGCCGGGGCGGATATCAGCTTTTTGCGCAGGGAACCCGGCAAAAATATCCGAAACAAACACTTTGCCATTGCGGGCAAAAATACCGGCACCAATGCCGCCGTATTGTGTGCTTACATAGTGTAGCTTATAGTCTTCAATTTCTGATTCAGGGACAAACTCGGTATAAGGGTCAAGGCCATCGAGCATGGCATCAACCCCGGTTTTTATCATTTTGGCCGAATTGATATCATCAACATAGTTAATGTTCACTTCTTTGTAAACCGATGCAAAAACATCAAGATTTTTGGTGATCTGAAAAAGATCATCCTTAAAACCCCAGGTTGTTAAAGCCAGTACACCTACGCCGGCAAAAAAAACCGTCTTTTTATATTTATTAAATAACACTTTGCCCTTGTTCATCCTTAAACTCCTTAAAAAATATAAATCTACAAAAAGTGTTTTAACTTTTTTACGTCCGGTTGATTTACAGCCGGTTATTGTCAATATTTACTAACGCCTTTTTGAGGGTAAATAGTACATAGTTCCTGTCGCGTTTAACCAGTTCCATCAATTTGCTTATCAGGCTCTCTTCGTTGCCCTCCGCATATTGTAACTGCTCGTCGGTTAGATGGTTGTATTTACGCTGTATTTTAATTTTTACACGTTCCCAATCTTTATTTGAAATGCTGATCTCGGCCATATTAAATTATTTTCAACAAAAATATAAAAATACAAGTTGCCTGTAGCTAAAATTTTGGCAAGGCTATTGTTATTGTACTGTAATTATTTAAAACAGATAATTATTTGTAACCTATTTATGAAAATGAGGAGTCTTTTATACGGTAATTAAACTTACAGCCACATAAAAGGTCTATCTCAAACTAAAAACATCTTTATTATGAAAAAGTATTTATTGTGTGCCGCATTATTAATAGTAGCCAGCATAAGCGCTAAGGCACAATTTTCGCTCGGCATAAAGGGTGGTGTTAATTTTTCGGATATTAATACCAATAACTTTAACAGTTCAACCGTTGCCGGTTATCAGGCTGGCTTATTTGCCCGCATTGGCGGGCCCATTTATTTGCAGCCCGAGGTTTATGTAAGCAGCACCGGCGGCAAATTCGAATCAAATGATAATTCGTACAGCGGTAAAGTAACCTTTACCAATTTAAATGTGCCCTTGTTGGTGGGTGCCCGTTTTGGCCCAAACAGCTTAAACTTCAGAGTGATGGCCGGGCCGGTTTATGTTGCTAATTTAAGTACCAATGAAAGCCTGTCGCAAAACTTTAACAATGCTTATAATGATTTTGGTCATTATAAAAACAGCACGCTTGGCTATCAGGCCGGTTTTGGTGTGGATATTGGGGCTATTACAGCCGATTTGCGCTACCAGGGTAACTTTAGCGATATTGACCAAAGTTATGGTCAACGACAAAACATCTGGGCCTTAAGTGTTGGCTTTAAAATACTTTAAGCAGAGAAAATTAGAACAGAAATTTATAAAACCCCGCTGGCAACACCTGCGGGGTTTTATTTTTATTCAGGCAGTAGCCCAAATTGTATTAAATGGTGGGTAAAATGTTTGTTATGCCATATTTGCCATTCCTTATAATCCAAAGGGCCAAAACCACCGTGCATAGCTGTGGTGCCGGGCGTTTTAAAGTATAGGTCAAAAGTGTCCAATTCAATCATTAGCTGATTGATGGCGGTTTGCAGGTTATGGTATTCATAATGATCGGGCAATGTGCCTAACACTATGTTTTTCGGTATGCGCGAATCAGTATAAATACCCTTGATTTTTGATTTTGCGGCCTCCTCAGCAGATCTTTCGCAGAAGCCGGTTTTTTTGCCATTGGTATATTGAATCTGATCTATTAAATGCTCAACCATTTGTTGCGGCGTCATTTTGCCCCATAGTGGTTTAGCATCAGGGCTAAGTGAGTAAAGGAGATCTTTTAGTAATTTCCTGTTGTTGATATCGATAAACGGACTCATGGGTTGGGTTTTATTTTAGGGCGATTATTTATGCTGCCCTTGACTTACGCATACCGGCCACAATTCTTTCGCGATGCTGCGTTCCCCAGTTTTTTAACTCTTCCACCACTTTATGTAGCGACTGGCTATAGGGTGTAAGTTCATAACTGATGATGACTGGAGTTGAGGGTATAACCTTTCGTATCACCAATTCATTCAGTTCCAGCTCGCGTAGTTCTTTGGCCAAAATTTTTGGCGTAATACCATCCAGTGAGCGTTGGATATCATTAAAGCGCTGCGGTCCGTTGGATAGTGCAACAATAAGGGGTAATTTCCATTTGCCGTTTACCATATACAGGGCATCTTTTACCGCCATAATACTGGCCGAGCAGGCTTCGGGCGAGTGGTGTTCTTTGTTAAAATGATTTTCCATAAAGGGTAAGTATCTCTGAGGATAGCACTATCCTTTGGGAAAGTGCTATGCTTTTGATAGTAAAGGTAATTAGTTTTGTGCAAACATTAAAACAAAATGAAAGCAACAAAAATTACTTATTGGATAACTACCGTTATTGTGGCGGTAATGATGGTTTACTCTTTTTATGCGTACCTAACCCAACCGGCCATAAAGCAAGCCTTTGAGCACCTGGGCTTTCCAAACTATTTCAGAATTGAACTCGCTGTTTGTAAACTGATAGGGGCTATACTATTGCTGCAACCAATTAGCAAACTAGCAAAAGAATGGGCATACGCGGGCTTTACTATTACGTTTGTTTCGGCAGTTATTGCCCATGTTTCTTCGGGCGATCCGGCAGCTGTTTTTATGGCACCAGTTATATTTTTGGTGATTTTGGCGGTATCTTATTTTACGTATCGCAAATTGCAAAAGGCATAGCCTCACCCGGCCCTGCTTTGTATTGGATGTTGTCTTAAATATTTTGAGATTTATGATTTAATTTCAACCTTTGAGAGCCTGTTTAAGTTTTGTTCAATATTTTCATATAAGCTCAAAAACTGCGCGTCATTGCGAGGTACGAAGCAACTCTACGTAAGCAGATCGGCCTTGCAAGGTTGCCCTGTATAGTTTAGAGATTGCTTTCCCGAAACAAGTTCGGGACAGGCAGTACCGCGCAATGACGATATTTTTTCATTTTTAAACAGGCTCTGAATTAATATTGATCATTAATAGTCTAAGAAATAGACTAATCACGCAGGGCGGCAATATAACCCCAAAAAGAAATCATGAAGCTTCTTCTTACTTCCGCCGGTATCAGCAACACAAGCATTCGTAACGCACTGATTGAGCTTTTGGGCAAACCGGTTTCCGAGTCGAGGGCCCTTTTTGTTCCCACTGCGATATACGCCTTGCCTAATGGTGGTGATATAGCACGAAGAGTGATTTGCGGATCATTAGGCGACCCTTTCTGCGAATTGGGCTGGAAGTCGCTAGGGGTGCTTGAACTCACCGCACTGCCAAGCATCAAACAAGAGCTTTGGGTTCCTGTGCTCCGGGAGACTGACGCCTTGCTGGTTGGAGGCGGCGACTGCCAGTATCTGTGCTATTGGATGCAACAATCGGGACTCACAGACCTATTGCCGTCGCTGTTGCGCAAAACAGTTTACGTGGGCCTGAGCGCCGGTAGTATGGTGATGACCCGCTTTGGAACAACCTATGGTAACCATATGCTGCCAGCCGAAAGCAATAAGTCGCTGGGTTTGGTTGATTTTGCCCTGCATCCGCATCTGGATCATGAGTGGTTTCCGAAAAACTCCATGGCCAACCTTGAAAAGCTGGCCGCTACGTTGCCAATGCCGTCATATGCCATTGATGACCAAACCGCTATTAAAGTGACCGATGGAATTGTCGAGGTTGTCTCCGAAGGATATTGGAAGCTGTTTACTCCCTGATATTATTTTAAAATACTTTCGATTAGCGGCATTCATGGTGGCCAGCAGCTAATAATGATGCTCTCATCGACATAAAATTTGAGCCCCCTAACAAAACAATTTGAGCTTTTCAACAAAACGCAGGGCTGCTTAACACCCTACCTTTGTTATATAAAATTTAAAAATTATGACAAAGATTTGGTTTATAACAGGCAGCTCCCGCGGATTAGGGCGCAGCCTTACAGAAGCAGTGTTAGCTGTTGGCGATAAAGTTGCAGCAACAGCCCGCAATATTGAACAATTAAATGACCTTGTTGAGAAATATAAGGATAACATCTATCCTATAAAATTGGATGTTACCGATTATGCGCAGGTTCACAAGGCAGTTGCCGACACTATTGCTCATTTTGGAAAAATTGATGTTTTGGTAAACAATGCCGGCTTCGGTATTGTAGGTGCTACGGAGGCTTATACAGACGAACAGATTCGCAGTCAGCTGGAAACAAATTTGTATGCGCCGATAGAAATAACACGTGCCGTGTTGCCTTATATGCGTAAGGAACGTTCGGGCCGTATTTTACAGATCAGTTCAATTGGCGGTCGTGTGGGAAACCCGGGGATCTCCATTTACCAGGCAGCCAAGTTTGGTTTGGGCGGATTCAGCGAAGCATTAGCAAAAGAAGTTGCGCCGTTAGGCATATTGGTAACTTGTGTTGAGCCTGGCGGTTTCCGTACCGATTGGGCGGGCGACTCGATGACCTATGCGCCGCAGGTTGAAGGTTATGAAACTACCGTAGACAAAAGAAGCGAGATGTTTAAAAGCAAACAATTTGTTCCCATGGGCGATCCAGATAAAGCTGCAAAAGTAATGGTTGATTTAGCTGCAAACCCAACGCCGCCGGTACACCTGGTATTGGGAAGTGAAGCCATAGGCATGTTAAAAAATGCTAACGCAGCCAGGGATACTGAAATGGAAAAATGGATGCCTGTAAGTGTTTCAACCGATCATGATGAGGCTGAAAATTTCCTGGAAACAGAAATGGGTAAATCATTTTTTGTGCCTAAAAAATAAAGACCAAAGAAAACCATTTTAAGCGCTCGCTTGCAACGAGCGCTTAAAATGGTTTTACGCTTGTAACATGTATTTTTGTTAATTATGGGCGATGCAATTGCCCGGCCACATTAAGCACTCGTTGCAAACGAGCGCAAGAGAAACTATATTTGAATAAAGCATGGCATCAACAGAAGCAAATATCAGTCCCAGAATATTGTATTCCTGCTATTCGAACGTAAGCAGGGACGGCGAGCAGTTTATCCCGCAGCATATTTTCGGGTTTATTGTGTCGGGCAGTACTACGGTTGGCATGGATGGCAAATCATATACCTTTAATACAGGCGACTTTAGGTTTTTACGTAAAAACCAGCTGGCTAAATTTGTTAAGCAACCCCCGCCAGGCGGCGAGTTTAAAACGATTTCGATAACGATGGATGAGGGTACTTTGCGCAGTGTTAGTGAAGAGCTTAACCTGACCGCCGATAGACCCTATACAGGTGAAAGCGCACTGACGCTAAAGCCCAATAATTTGTTTCGGAATTATATCGGCTCGTTGGCGCCTTATATGGATGGTGTGCAGGAAATCAGCAAAACGCTTACCGCTTTAAAAGTGAAAGAAGCTATTATGATATTGCTGCAAACCAACCCCGAACTAAAGAATGTACTGTTTGATTTTAGCGAACCCGGTAAAATTGATTTGGAAGCCTTTATGAATAAAAACTATAAGTTCAATGTTGATATTACCCGGTTCGCTTATCTCACAGGGCGCAGTTTGGCCACCTTTAAAAGGGATTTTGCAAAAATATTTCATACTTCGCCCAACAGGTGGCTGCAACTAAAGCGGCTTGGCGATGCCTACTATCTACTCAAAGAAAAAGGCTGGAAAACATCGGATGTGTATATGGAAGTTGGGTTTAAAGATTTTTCACATTTTTCTTATGCTTTTAAGAAAACCTATGGTGTTGCGCCGTCTACGGTGGCTTGATTTTAACTCAGATCCTGCTGCATTTTAAAATCCGGGGAAGGTGAAATGACAAAAACGCGCCGTAGGTGCAAAATATCGGTAGAATATTGTTTTAAAGCATTTATGCGTGCCGTAGGTACGTTACATGCCCGCGGATAGGTTTCGTACCGATGGCACGGATATGGTTATTGATTTTTTTCTACCGAGATTTGACTCCGATGGAGTCTTTCTCCTGATTTATTATACCTGTCGTGGGTATGATAATCTTCACATACCAATAAAAAAGCCCCGGGCACTACTCCGGGGCCAACTTACATAAACTATAAAACTGAACACAAAACGCCGGGTTAAGCTTAAAGCTAAAAGACTAAAGCGTAAAGCTTTTTGTCTCATTATCAATCGTCACTAATCGTCCTTTAGCTTTAATTGTTTAAGTCATTAGGCCACTGGTCATTTTTCATTGCCGCTTTCACTTATCACCAATTACCGTTTTAGCTTTGTTTATATTCATCTTTCCGCACTGTTCCATCATCATTTGCTTACGAACATCCCATGGAATTACCGCAGTTTAGGCACTTATAGCAAGTGCCCGAACGTATGGTGGTATGTCCGCAGGTGCTGCAGGCAGGGGCGTCGCTTTGTACGCCCATACTTACATCAAAACTATATTTTTTACTGTTTTTGTTATCTGTGGCGACAGGTCTGCTCATCGGTTCAAACACGTTGGTATCATCCGGGTTAAAATCGCTGTTGTCCATTTGCGGGTTGCCGGTAATGCCGTTCTGATCTGTTATTACGTGAACCAGGTCGGTACGGTTTTGATATTCGTAGCCCAGCATCCTGAAAATATAATCAATAATAGAGGTTGCGCTTTTTATATTGGCATGGCCAACCACCATTCCGGCAGGTTCAAAACGGGTAAAGGTAAACTTCTCTACATATTCTTCCAACGGCACACCGTACTGTAAACCAACCGATACCGCAATGGCAAAACAGTTCATTAATGAGCGAAAGGTTGCCCCTTCTTTGTGCATATCCACAAAAATTTCGCCCAGGGTGCCGTCCTCATATTCACCGGTACGGACAAATACGGTTTGGCCATCAATGCTGGCTTTTTGGGTATAGCCCCGGCGCTTAAACGGCAAACTCTTTTTTTGTACCACGCGCGATAGCTGCCGCATAAAGCTGGTATCGTGTGATTTTTCGATAATGGCGATAGCGGCTTCAATTACCTGTTCCGGAGTTAAATCGCTGAGTTTTACATTGGCCGCTTTTCCTAAAACTTCTTCAACGGTGTCCAATTTTTCATCGGCAATAACTTCTTCTTCCTTAACATCCGATTTGGTCGACAATGGCTGCGATAACTTGCAACCATCACGATAAAGGGCATTAGCTTTTAAACCCAGCTGCCATGATAGTTTGTAGCAATCTTTTATCTCATCAACCTTAGCCTCATTAGGTAAATTGATTGTTTTAGAGATAGCACCCGACAGGAAGGGCTGTGCGGCGGCCATCATTTTAATATGGCCATGTGAGTGTATGAAGCGTTCGCCTTTTGCGCCGCATTTGTTTGCGCAATCAAATATGGGGTAATGCTCTTTTTTCAGATATGGGGCACCTTCAATGGTCATGGTACCGCAGATGTACTCGTTGGCTTCGGCAATTTGCTTGCGGCTAAAGCCCAACCCGCGTAATACGTTAAAGTCGGGCGCATTGTATTGTTCGGAGGCAAAGCCCAAACGTTTTAAACAATCTTCCCCAAGGCTCCAAATATTAAATGCAAAGCTAATTTCAAAAGCGGCTATAAGCCCTTTGTCGAGGCTCTCCAGTTCATCATCTGTTAAACCTTTTGCTTTTAAGCTTTCGTAATTGATGTGAGGGGCACCATTTAGAGTAGCCGCTCCCTTGGCGTAGTTAACTATAGCAGTCACTTCGTGCCCGGCATAACCTAAATTACTTAAAGCCTCAGGAACTGCCTGATTAATAATTTTGAAATAACCGCCGCCCGAAAGCTTTTTGAATTTAACCAGAGCAAAATCGGGTTCGATACCGGTGGTATCGCAATCCATTACTAATCCTATGGTTCCGGTAGGGGCAATTACGGTTGTTTGTGCATTGCGGTAGCCATATTTTTCGCCCATTTCAACGGCCTTATCCCAGGCGTTGCAGGCTGCTGATAACAGGTAATCGGGGCATTGTCCCTGGTCAATTCCGGGAGGCGCAATTTCCAGTCCTTCGTAATTGCCGGTAGAATTATAGGCAGCATAACGATGATTACGCATTACACGCAGCATATGCTGTTTGTTATCGTCAAAACGTTTAAAGGTTCCCAGTTCGCGGGCCATTTCGGCCGAAGTTGCATAAGCCGTTCCGGTCATAATTGCGGTGATAGCGCCACCTATGGCGCGCGCTTTTTTGCTATCGTAAGGGATACCATTTACCATCAATGCCGAGCCAAGGTTAGCATAACCCAAACCAAGGGTGCGGTAATCGTATGATAACTGCGCCACTTCTTTTGACGGGAACTGCGCCATCAACACAGATATTTCCAGTACGATGGTCCAGATGCGGCAGGTGTGTTCAAATCCTTTTACATCAAAAACGCGGGTTTTAGGGTCAAAGAAATGAGCCAGGTTAATGGATGCCAGGTTGCAGGCGGTATTATCCAGAAACATGTATTCCGAGCAAGGGTTTGATGCGTTGATACGCCCACCTTCGGGACAGGTATGCCACTCGTTAATGGTGGTATCAAACTGCACACCCGGATCGGCACAGGCCCAGGCAGCAAAGGCAATGTCGTCCCACAGCTTTTGTGCCGATACTGATTTAACCGCCTTGCCGCTTATGCGGCTCGTTAAGTCCCAGGGTTGCTGCTTTTCGAGCGCTTTAAAAAAGCTGTTGGAGATACGTACCGAGTTATTTGAATTTTGCCCGGATACAGTGCGGTAAGCTTCTCCCTCATAATCGGACGAGTAGCCTGCGGCGATTAGAGCTGCTACTTTTTTCTCTTCTTCAACTTTCCAGTTAATAAAGCTTTCTATTTCGGGGTGATCCAGATCCAAACAAACCATTTTGGCGGCACGACGAGTTGTTCCGCCTGATTTGATGGCCCCGGCGGCCCTATCGCCAATTTTCAGGAACGACATTAAGCCAGACGAATAACCACCACCGGCCAGTTTTTCATTATCGCCCCTTATTTTGGAGAAGTTGGTGCCCACGCCAGATCCGTATTTGAAAATACGCGCCTCACGTACCCACAGGTCCATAATGCCGCCCTCGTTTACCAGATCGTCATCAACAGAAAGAATAAAACAAGCGTGTGGCTGCGGGCGCTCATAGGCCGAGGTCGATTTGCTTAATTCTTCGGTAACAGGGTCAACAAAATAATGTCCCTGCGGCTTGCCTGTAATGTTATATGAGCTGTATAGCCCGGTGTTGAACCATTGCGGTGAGTTGGGCGCTGCCAACTGCCCGGTAATGGTATAAACTATTTCATCATAAAAAATCTCCGCATCATTTGGCGAAGCAAAATAGCCATAGCGCATACCCCAGTCTTTCCAGCAGTTGGCCATACGGTGGGCAACTTGTTTTATGCTTCTTTCGCCACCGTCGGTACCATCGGCCTGGGGTACACCTGTTCTGCGGAAATACTTTTGGGCCAAAATATCAGTAGCTACCTGCGACCACGTGGAGGGTACTTCCACATCGTTCATTTCAAACACGGCATCGCCCGAGGGATTACGGATAACAGACGAGCGTTTTTCGTATTTAAACAAATCAAATACGTTGGTATTTTCTTTGCTGAAGTGCCTTTGAATTACTAATCCTTTGTCACTT